>JAYSTS010000219.1:0-13767 GCA_043719475.1 Gammaproteobacteria bacterium
ACCTTCATCGTGTATGTGGTCAGCCGAATTACGGCCGCTGCCGGGCCTCTGAGGCTCTCTGGACCCGCCATATCGACGGGGTAACTGCCGGATTTAGGATTAATCCGGCTCCTCGGACGTTTTACGGCTTGAAGTGTAAACTTGATGGCATCTGCCAGCACGATGGCTTAACTACAAAGACACACACCGCGATTCGTAGGCCAAAGCGCACACTGATACCAGCTACTTTCCCAACAATTCACCTCTGGTTGCGTCGGCAACGACCTCAGCCGCCATATCGAACAGCGATATAGGCTCGACTAACGTACCGCGAGGTGTGTCCTCGTGGTTTTGCGAGGTGTGTCCTCGTGGTTTTTAGGTGTGTTCTCGTGGTTTTTAGACTCCGGCGTGTCGAACCCGCGCGCTCACGACCTTTACGGGACACATCCTCGCTTCCATAATGGAGGCTTAACGGAGGAATCATGGCCACACTCAACGTCAAGAATCTCCCGGACGACCTTTACAAGAAGCTGCAAGCACGTGCAAAACGTGAGCGGCGTTCGGTCGCACAGGAAGTCACGCAGCTGCTGGCCGAAGCTCTCGAAACTTCGGAGCCGCTCTCGCTACTCGATCTGAAGGGGCTCGGCAAGGAACATTGGAGCGGGGTTGACGCTGCCGAGCACGTCGAGAAAGAACGTGCCGCGTGGGATTGATCGAAGATCTCGGCCGTGGTCCAGTCGGTGTCGATACCGCGCTCTTCATTTACCTCATCGAAGAAGATTCGCGATACTTGCCTGTCATCGAACCGCTGTTCATTGCTGCAGATGAAGGCGCGTGTGTACTGTTGACTTCGGCGCTGACCGTGCTCGAAGTGCTCGTCGTTCCCTACCGGATTGGCAATCGCGCGCTGGCGGTGCGCTATGAAGCTCTCCTCACGCGCAGCCGCGGCATTCGGATCGTCGAGCTTTCTATGGAACTTCTGCGTGCTGCTGCGCAGTTGCGCGCGACTACCCGCGTCAAGACACCCGACGCATTGCAGCTCGTTGCCGCGCTCGGCGCCGAGTGCGCCACCTTCGTGACGAACGATCGAAGGCTTCCAGCCATTCCTGGAATGCGGATCGTGCAGGTCTCTGACTACGTGGACTGATGCGCCCTACCGAGGGTGTGGGACACGAAAAACCGTCAAGGAAAAAAACCTCCAAAAACCTTCAAAGACACACACCGCGATTCGTAGGCCAAAGCGCACAGTGCTACCAGCTACTTACCCAACAATTCACCTCTGGTTGCGTCGGCAACGATCTCAGCCGCAATATCGGACAGCGATATAGCCTCGACTACCGCACCGTGAGGTGTGTCCTCGTGGTTTCTCGTGGTTTCTCGTGGTTTTTGATATCCGAGGGAGATCGGGATGGCACAGAACCTGGACGTGCTTGACGACGGCAAATTCGAGGATGAACCCGCGGCAGTCGAACGGTTGCTGGAGTCGGTTCCGTTGGATGGTGCGGCGCGCCGGGAAGTGGTCTCGGAAGCAGCGGCGCTTGTTGAAGGCGCCCGATCGCTGGACCGGCGCAAAGGTGTTGTTGCGAGTTTTCTGCAGGAATTCTCGCTCAGTTCACCGGAAGGCACTGCACTGATGTGTCTAGCCGAAGCACTGCTGCGCACTCCGGACGAGGCGACGCGTGATCGGCTGATTGCCGAGAAAATCGCATCCGCGGACTGGTCGAGTCATCTCGGGCAGTCGGACAGCTTCTTCGTCAACGCGTCCACCTGGGGCCTGATGTTGACGGGCAGGTTGGTGGAGGTCGATGCACAAACTCAGCGGGATCCGCATGGATTCCTGAAGCGGTTGACCACGCGGATGGGCGAGCCAGTGATTCGTCGGGCAGTGGCCGCGGCGATTGGCATCATGGGCGAACAGTTTGTACTGGGACGCACCATCGACGCGGCACTCTCCCGGGCGCGGAAAGAAAATCTGTTGTGTTCGTTCGACATGCTTGGCGAAGGGGCCCGAACCAACGCGGATGCGATCCGGCTTTTCGACCTCTATGCACATGCCATCGACGCCGTCGGCTCAACGGCGAATGCCGTGAATGGCGCGGGACCCCATGCCAGTCATGGTGTGTCGGTGAAACTCTCGGCACTTTCACCGCGCTACGACGCGCTGCACGAGGCCCGGGTCATGGAGGAACTGTACCCGCGTCTGAAAATCCTGGCCAGGGCGGCGGCACGACACCACCTGAATCTTGCCATCGATGCGGAAGAAGCGGACCGGCTGACCCTGTCGCTGCGTCTTGTGGGCCGACTTGTCAGGGAAGAGGAACTACGCGGCTGGCAGGGACTCGGTGTTGTGGTTCAGGCGTACCAGAAGCGTGCACTGCGTGTTCTTGATGTGATCGAGCAGATGGCCCGGGATTCCGGGCGCAGGATCATGGTCAGGCTCGTCAAGGGTGCCTACTGGGATACGGAGATCAAACGGGCGCAGGTAGCCGGCATGCCGGACTACCCGGTATATACGACCAAGGCAGCCACCGATCTCAGTTATCTCGTGTGTGCACGGAAGCTCATTGCCGCGTCGCCGCATCTGTTTGCGCAGTTCGCCACCCACAACGCACACACGTTGGCGGCGGTCCGATACCTCGCTGCGGAAGCGGGTGTGGACATCGAATTTCAGCGTTTGCACGGCATGGGGGATACGCTCTATGCGGCCGCCGAAAGGCGTTATGGCGTACAGCAGATTCGCACTTACGCACCGGTCGGCGGTCATGAGGAGCTGTTGCCTTATCTGGTCCGCCGCCTCCTCGAAAACGGCGCGAACAGCTCGTTTGTTCACTTGTTGCTTGATGAGTCAGTACCTCCCCGGGACGTGGTTCAGGATCCGGTGGACAAGGTTGCGGCAGGATTCCGGCGCCATCCGGGCATACCGTCACCGACTTTGTTTCATGGTTCGGAGCGAGTCGCCGCTCGCGGTCGGGATTTCACTGCGTCCGGAGAGCGGAATGTCATGCAGGCGGCCATCACTCGAGTCCGGAAGCGGTGGATATCCGCGGCGCCGGTGATCGATGGAATGAACATGCCAGGCCACGCAACACCGATTCGCAATCCCGCTGATCCCGGACACACGGTGGGTGACGTCGTGCTGGCATCGCTGGGTGACGTTGACGATGCGATTGTCCTGGCCCGCCGCGCGCAGCCAGCATGGGACCAGGCGGGTGGAGGCGTTCGTGCGGAGGTGTTGCGCGCGATGGGTGACACGCTCGAAACAAACCTGGAAGCGCTCGTCCCTCTGCTCATCTTCGAGGCCGGAAAAACCTGGCCGGACGCGGTGGCGGAAGTCCGGGAAGCAGTCGACTTCTGTCGTTATTACGCCGTACTCGCGCAACGTGAGTTCGCGGCACCGCGGGTGTTGCAAGGTCCGGTTGGTGAAACCAATCACTGGAGACTCGGTGGACGTGGTGTCTTCGCCTGTATTTCGCCGTGGAATTTCCCACTGGCGATCTTCACCGGCCAGATTGCGGCGGCGCTGGCGGCCGGGAATGCGGTGCTCGCCAAACCCGCCGAGCAGACACCGCTGATTGCAACGCAGGCCGTGCGTCTGTTTCACGCAGCGGGGCTGGATCCAAAACTGCTCGGTCTGTTGCCAGGTACCGGAGAACAGATCGGTCATGCGCTGGTCACGCACTCCGGGATCGATGGGGTGGCTTTCACGGGAGGCATTGAGACCGCTGCATTGATCAACCGGACGCTTGCGGAACGGGGTGGTCCGATCATTCCGTTCATCGTCGAAACCGGTGGACTCAATGCGATGTTCGTCGACACCACGGCGCTCAAGGAACAGGTCGTGGACGATGTGATGACCTCGGCGTTCGGTTCCGCAGGTCAGCGGTGTTCGGCGCTGCGAGTACTCTTTATTCCCGAAGACACTGCTGACGAGATCCTTGTGGGGCTCCAGGGGGCACTGGAAAACCTCGTGATCGGTGATCCTGCAGACCCCGCCACCGATATCGGTCCGGTCATTGACGGCGCCGCACTCTCGCTGCTCGAACAGCACGTGATTCGGCTCGAATCAGAAGCCCGAATCGTTGCGCGTTATCCGAAGATCTTCGCAGACGGATATTTTTTCCGACCGCTGATCGCGGAAATACCGTCTCCGGATTGGCTGCGCAACGAAGTATTCGGTCCGATCCTGCATGTGTTTCGCTACAAGCCTGAAGATCTGCCGCGGGTTGCACGCGCTTTCGCCGCCAGTGGTTACGGTTTGACGCTCGGTATCCACAGCCGCATTGCGGCGTTCGTTCATGACGTCCGATCGCTCGTGCCCGCCGGGAATGTTTATGTCAACCGCAGCATGATCGGTGCGGTGGTGGGGGTGCAGCCGTTCGGTGGTGTCGGTTTGTCCGGTACGGGACCCAAGGCCGGTGGGCCTCATGCACTGCACCGCTATGCCCAGGAACAGGTGGTGACTGTGAACATCATGGCTGCGGGTGGTGACTCTGCGCTGCTGCAGCTCGAATGACCATGCAGTAAATTCACGATTTCTTGCAGTGTGGTCTTGACCTCGATTGGACAATGAATGCGCAACCGAAAATGCTGCGCAGAGCTATTCGGACCTTCGGAATGCATGACTGCAGAGAAGGTCGGGATTTGCAGCAGCGATCAAACCGTACAGGATGAATCGTCAGACTGCGATCGCGGTCGCAGTCCGAAACCGCTCCTGCAGCAGCAGAGAAGGCTGTGCTATGCAGCGATTGGTTGTTCTTCGGCAGCTTTACCGACTAATGTCGAATCGAGGCTAACCTCCCTGCACCTGCCGAGCCCGTTTCAGCACTGGCAGACTGAAACTGTCACGGACCATCACACATTCAATCGAGCGGCAGCTTGCATCCAGTGGATCGAAACCCTGGTTGACTTCGACATCGTCGCGAACCCCGTCACTGTCCGAGTCGGCCTGCCGCGGCTGTGTCCGCAATCCGTGCTCGCGGAAGTTCGTGAGGCCATCGTGGTCAGCATCTCCAGCACCATCGCTCGAATTCGCTGGATTGAAGCCGTTCTGGACTTCCCAGTCGTTGAGCATACCGTCGCCATCACGGTCGAGGTCTTCATCGTCGGCTTCGCCGTCGAGGTCGAGATCGTTGAACCATGCATAAGCCGAGAGGATGCCCCTCGGCCCTGCGACATAGATCATCTTGTTGTCACCGATACTGATCGCGCCCGGTTCCGAATCGCTCCAGACACGGCGTCCCGTGCGGATATCAACTACATAGAGCGCGATTGAATCCGAGATCAGGACATGCGCTGCTGTTGCAACAGGCGCCTGCACGAAATCTCCGGTGCCGCGGAAACGCCAGCGCTCCTGGCCGGTGCGCTCATCAAAGGCAACCAATGCTCCCGATTCGATTGCGAAGACCATGCCGGCTCCCAGTGCCGGCGTAATGGTGGCGAACGAACCGGCGGTCCGCCACCGGACCCGACCTGCATTGAGGTCAAAGGACTTCAGACTCTGCGACCTCACCACAAACACGTCATCCTCGAAACCCAGGACAGGGGTTGCCGCGAAACCCTCGTTTCGCGCATCGTTGATGAACTGCCGCTGCGTTCCCGAAGCCGCGTCCAGAACCGTCAATCCGGAAGGACGGTTGGCGCCAGGTTCCGAGAAAAGAATGACGCGATCCGAATTCACGATGGCGCTTGTGCCCCAGGAGGGTCGAATCGTCGTGTACCACAGGCTGCGTCCGGTTCCTTCGTCCCTGGCACCGAAAGGATTGGAATTCCCCAGTCGACCCACCATCCATGGCGCATCCACGACCATCGGGAACAGCTGGTCTGCTGTGCCGAACGATGCCGTTTGCCACATTGTCAATCCGGTTGCGCCGTCGATGGCAAACACCGCGGAAGCGTTGCCCGGCAGCGCGGCAGCCACAGCGATACGCAGCAGATTGACAGAGGGCGGACCCAGCACAGACGCGTCTGCGACCTGATTGCGCCAGATCGCCTGACCCGTCACAGCGTTCAGGGCGACCATGCTGCCGATTCCGCTGGACGGGTAACGATAGGTCGCATACAGCCTTCCATGGGCCACCGCAACCGGATTCAATGACTCCTCTGACTGTGGCTCCGGGCGCAGGACCCAGCGACGCGCGAGTCTTGAGGTATCGATTCGCACCGGGGCAAAACCCCGATGCGCTGCATTGCCCTGCTCACCGCTCCATGGCCCCGGCCTCGGTGTACTGCTGCCAGTGCGAGGATTCGCGGTGTAACGTGCCTCGACCAGATTGTTGAAACCATCACCGTCACTGTCGAGGTTTGCATCATCGGCCAGCAGCGGATTGAATCCGTTGGCCACTTCAAAGCCGTCGGGCAGAAGATCGGCGTCGCTGTCCCGCCGCAGAGGTCGGGTTCCCCGACGTAGTTCTTCGCCATCCGCAAGACCATCCCGATCAGTGTCGGCCAGCCGGAACGAAGTGCCGCGTCTGAACTCTTCCGCAGTAACCAGACCGTCACCGTCCTCGTCACGCACACCATCCGCCGGATCCCGAGGATTCAGCCCCTCCCGGTTTTCAAAACCGTCCGGCATCCCGTCCCGATCCGTATCGGCATCCGTTGGATTGGTGCCGGTTCGATTGACTTCATCCGGGTCGGTCAAACCATCGGCGTCGGTGTCAGCCCGCACCGGGGACGTCCCCCGACTGCGCTCGTCAGGGTCCGAGAAGCCATCATCATCCGAGTCGGTGTCCGCGGGATCGCTGCCAAGCGCAACTTCCTCACGATCACTCAACCCGTCCCCATCCGAATCCGCAACACGTGGATCGGCTCCGGCGGCACACTCACCCGAATTTGGTAGTCCATCCCCATCCGGGTCCAATGCGCCGTCTGACCGCTGGAAAGGCAACAGCCCGTAGGTCTCCTCCCACCAGTCAGCGCAACCATCGAGATCGGTATCTGTACCACCACGGGGAGGGAACGCAATCCGGGTTGCCCCCCAGGCTTCCAGGCCGTTGTCCAGCCATACACTTCGAAAACTCCCGAGATCCGGGTCCACAATTCTCACGGATCCGACGCCATCCAGGATGATTCGCTGCTTGTGATCGATCATCAACTGCGAACTGGTGACGACGCTTGGTTCGATCAATTCGGACACCGGTTCTCCGGCAGCGCTGAATCGAGCGATACCTTGACCATGTCTCACCAGAATCCGACCGTCAGCATCGACAGCGATCGGGCCGAGGTATTCGGGTCCCAGCGGAATCACTGCCTGTAACTGGTAGCGAACGGAATCGTATCGGCGAACCGTACCGCTGTAGTCGTTCGAGTAAACGAATCCATCCGCACCATAGGTGACATAGGCTGCGGTATCGAGTTCACCGACCACCTGCCGGAACTTTCCTTCCAGGTCGTAGCGAACGATACGCCCCCCCCGTCCTCCCATGAGCATGGAATCGGGTGTGATCGCCAACGGCCCGTACACATCGGATATCGAGTCGTGAACCCGCCGCCAGGAATCATTGAGCGGATTGTAGAAGTGCCAGGTGCCGTTTTCGCGAACGACGATTTCATATCTCGGCGTGGTTGCGAGCCAGCCATAGCCGCTGGCTTCCGGCTGTTTCACCGGCGCCCGGACGGCACGCCCGCCCATCGTGTATTCGTGCAGCATTCCGTGCGCCTGCACAATGAGATTGTCGCCACTCAGCCCGAACGGCACTGGCTTTCTGAACCGGACGTTGTCCAGAAAGCCTGCCGGTCTCCCTTCTACCGGGTTGCCATCAGAGGCCTCAAAACTGATCGATGTCACACCATCCCGGATGGGCAGGCGGAAGGTCCGCCAGCCGGAGACGCCACCCCCAGTCCAAAGGAGCCGTTCGCCATCGTCCACAGAGACCAGAAACGTGGAAACCGGGTTCGGCAGGAGCAGATCAAACACCAGTTCACCCTTGGCAAATCGTCCACGCCATTCAATGCGAACTCCCATCCGACCCGGCGTCTGAATCGCCTCCAGTGCGTATTGTCCATCGCTTGCCTGAGACGTGCTCCGGCGCCAGTTACCTCCAGAAGACGGATCATTGCGCCAGTCCGCCGGCAACTCCGACTCGAACGAATGGGTTGCGCTGAAAATGAAATTCGGCTTGCTCGCTGAATCGTTTGGATCGGTCCGGTGGCGATTGACCTCTTCTCCGTCCGAGACCTGGTCACCATCGGAATCGGACCGAAGTGGATTACTCCGATGCTCGTTGATCTCCGCACCGTCACGCAGCCCATCACCATCCGTGTCGGGTTGCACGGGATTGGTCCCGAACCGGCGCTCCGCGCCATCATCAGCACCATCTCCATCCGTATCCGGATTACGCGGATTTGAATGCGCGCGGAATTCGTCGAGGTTGCTGAGGCCGTCGGCATCCGCATCGGCGCCCGCATCCGCCGGGTTGGTGACTGACAGCCGGAACGCCCGCTCCCACCAGTCCGGTAGCCCATCCCCGTCGAGGTCTCCGTCCAGACTGAACACGGAAAGCCCTGACACGTCGCGCAACACGAATACACCGTCGTCGCTGAGTGCCATCTGACCGGCCTGCAGTAGTTGCCAACTGACGCTGCGATCGGCGAGCGACACTGCCAGTGTCCGTCCGTATTCCGTGACGAAAAAGTGCGTGCTCGAAGAAACGGGTTCGCCGCTGATGTAACTACCCGAATTCCAGGCCCAGCGATTCGAACCATCCGCGGTATTGATCCCGACGATGGCATAACCCTGCTGCTCCGCAATGATCGTGTCTCCGGCCACGGATGGCCTGAACGTCTGCGCAACATCGGTCCTGACCCATCGTACGCGGCGATTCGCCACATCGAATCGCGCGATACACCCGGGCAGATGCAGGTAGGGTTCACCGATATCATCGAACAACACCGTCGAATCTTCGCCGCCGCCGCAGTCGCTGTAGCCGATCTGGGCCAGAAGTGCTCCGTTGGACCTGGTGTAGAGATGGAGTGTCTGATTGCTGAAGACACCCACATGGTTTCGGCTGGCCGCCGCCACCCACCTTGGTTGCAGGAAAGTTGAGGTACTTGGTACTTCCTGACGCCATTCCTGTACGCCCGTGGTTGCGTTGAACGCAATCAGCGTGGTTCCGGCCGAGAAGACGCCTTGATTGTCGACCACCATCAATCGGCTGTTGTAGTCAGCGCTTTCGATCTGGCCCAGGTTGCGTACGTACTCAACTTTGCCCGCATGGTCGAAACCAACCAGCGCAAATCCGCCGAACGAATTCTTGAACGCCACAATAATCCGGTTTCGGCTGATGACGGGCTGAACTGCCATAACCGAGTCCGGATGTTCATACCGCCACTTCTCGCTGCCATCCAGAAGACTCCGCACGACGATCCCGGCGGAGGGCGCAAACGAGCGCACATCGAGTACCAGACCTGCGCCCACCGTCACCGATTCACCGGTCACCGAATTCTCCGCGGCCCTGTGCCAGCGTTGTTCAATCATTCCGTCTGGAGTCACGACGGGCACATGGCCTGTTCGAGCCGCATTTCCGCGAAGACCTGACCAAGGTCTGCTGGGTGGTCTGGAGCTGACGTCCCGGGGATCACTGCCTGCTGCGAATTCCTCGCGATTGAGTGCGCCATCACCATCTGCGTCCTGGTTGCCATCACCAGCTGACAAGGGGTTGAACGCGTACCGCACCTCCCAGCCGTCACCCATGCCATCCGCATCGGAATCGGGATTCATGGGCTGTGTTGAATAATTCCGCAGTTCATCGAAATCAGCGAGATCGTCTGCATCGGAATCCCGGGATCTCGGATTCGTACCCGCATTGGCTTCAGCACGATTGTCCAGGCCATCACCATCGATATCCTGCGTTGCATCCGCACCGTCACGCGGGTTGAGACGATACCTGCGTTCATACCCGTCACCCATGCCGTCGCCATCCGTATCGGCTCGCAGCGGATCCGAATCCGGCGAAGTCAGCTCGTCGCCGTCACGCAGACCATCATCATCCGTGTCGGCATCAGCGGGCCGCGTACCAATTTCCGTCTCCCGCAGGTCGGTCAGGCCGTCACCATCCGTATCCGCAAGCAGCGGATTGCTGCCGAGATCGACGAGCTCGCGCCGATCCGAAAGACCATCGCTATCAGTATCAGCGCTGATCGGCGAGGTTCCAGCACGAAATTCACGGAGGTTGTCGAGACCGTCACCATCCGCATCACGCGTGCCGTCCATACCATCTGCCGGATTGAGGCCGTATCGCCGTTCCCAGCGGTCATCCATGCCGTCAGCGTCACGATCCCTGTCTGGCAACCGGAGATGAGCAATGCCTCCGCTGACTGAACGGGCGCGCAACGCTTCGACGGGTGTCACTGTTGTGATGACGTGGCTGATCAGATTACTCGCGGTCAGTGCAGGATCTTCAGAGGCGAGCAAACCGATCATGCCGGTCACGTGTGGCGTTGCCATGGAAGTGCCACTGTGGATTGCGAGCGCATCACCTGGCCGAGTGCTCAGGATTTCTTCGCCTGGGGCAAACAGATCGACTGACAGCGCGCCGGTATTCGAGAACCAGGACAACTGGCCACTGCGGCCAATGGAGCCGACGGAGACGATGTTGGAGAGCGGGTACGCTGATGGGTAGTGGGGACGCTGGTCAGTATTCACGCCGTCGTTCCCGGCAGCTGCCACGACTACAACGCCACGCTGCCGAAGACGGTCAATGGCATCGCTCAGCGGCTGGGAATACCGTTCACTCCCCCACGACGCGTTGATGGCGACCACGTTGACGCCACGCGCCTTGAGCGCCGAGAAGTAATCAAAACAATGGACTGCATCCGCTTCCGTTCCCGCTCCATCCCGGTCCAGGAACCTGCATGCGGCGATACGCGTTGTCCAGGCAACACCCGTCACACCCAGGCCATTGTTACCCACCGCGCCAATCGTCCCCGCCACATGGGTGCCATGACCTTCGTTGTCGGATGGATCACCGGTCCGGTCGATTGCATTGATGCCGTGAACATCGTCGACATAACCATTGCGATCGTCATCCAGGGCATTGCCGGAGATCTCCTGATCGTTCACCCACATGTTTTCGGCCAGATCGATGTGCCGGTAATCAACACCCGTGTCAACGACGCCGATCACTGCGGTGTCACTGCCGGTAAAGGTGTCCCAGACCTCCTCCGCATCCAGGTCGGGGTCGTTGGGATCCGTCGAACCACGCGTGTGCAGGCCCCATTGATCGTGGAAGAACATGTCGTTCGGCTGTGCGTCGATGTAATAGAGATGATTCGGGCCTGCGTGTTCGACCCTGTCGGACTCCTTCAACAGGCGGACACCTTCTGTGACCGACAGCCCACGGCCAAGCTTGATGAGGAAAAGACCTTCCCGATCCGGAAATGTCTCAAGGAGATTTCCACCCAGACGGGCGATCAGGTGATCTCGCTGGACAGCGGTGGTCCCAGACTGCAGCTGAACCAGTAGCTGGCCTTGTACAAAGGGTGGCTTGACCTGCCCCATCCGCCTGGTTGCTGCAAGGTCTTTCCTGACAGGAAGCGTAATCGCCCCTCCGGCCCACTGCACGGCGGAAATCAAGGGTCGTGGTACCGCTGTCAGGGGAACTGCATGGGATCGCAGCCAAGCCACGGTGCCAGCCAGAAGTGCCAGCACGCACAAAAATCCGGTCAGAAAAACACGCCGAAATCGTCGCAAGTCGGGCGAATCCACTCAGCTATCGCTACCAGATGTCAACGCGATAGGCGAGACAATATCCATTGTGTCGTCGGGAGTCGTCCACGAAGACCGAAAGTCCCTTGCCAAGCACAAACGCCATCTGTGCCTGTTCGAGCAACCGGTCGGAAACATCCTTCGGCATGAATGTCCCATCGCAGCTCATCGTCACCCACGCCGAACCGCAGTTGGGCAACATCGTTTGTGGATCGACGCTAAGCTGCACCATGCAGCCACCAAAGGTGTTTTCTGAAACAAGTATGCGTACCGGATTCGCGACGATCGTTGCACGATCCGCGACTGCGGTAGCTGACAACAGCGGCAGGCAAACAGCCAAGGCGCACAAACCCCGGCACAGAATGCGAGACATGATCGCTTTCTCCTTGTGACGTCCTGTCATCACAACCCTGTGTACGGGCAATCACACCATAATACAGTCGCACCTACAATCATCCGGATGTAATTGATTGTTTCGTAACCGCTCCGGCAAGCCGGCTTGTCTCCGGTTTCGGAATCGGCCTACTCGAGAGTGGTCATCGGGTCCATGTGCGGGCCGACATCCTGCACCGGTTCCCCACTGTGCATCCGCACCTCCTGCAGTGGATTTTCGAGACGATCTCCGACATCGTCTACAACTTCCGGGTCGGCTTCATCCTGGTGAGCATCATCCGGGTGGATAGACGTCGCGCCGACATTGAACGGCGTCCTGTTCTCGGCAAAAAATCCGGCGGTGTCTGCCGTTGTTCCGCTGTCCTCACCATCACTATGTGGATGGTCTGCGATGCCAGGAACCATCCGCTTTTTTTCGCCCACTACCAAGGGTAAATGTTTTACCGGCCGCTCCGGCGATACGGCATCACTCTGGGAATCACCGGACAGGACGTGCTGTACCTGCCCGCCTGTCAAAAGATTGAACAGCAGGACTCCGGCACCGACCAGAACCGCCGCTCCTGCAGGTACGGACCATCTCAGCTTCATCTTCTGCTCCTGCCATCGAGGATAGAAAGCAGTAACTCTGAACGAACGGATCCTGGCGCGTCAAACAGTACGCGGATAAGAGGTTGTTGGAGCATGGGAACCGCTGAACAAGATCTCTTTCCGCCCCCCCTATCGACCATAGGCGGCGTAGAGCCACACTGCAAAGACCGCGAATTTACTGCATATTCACGATTGTCTTCTGCGGGGCTCGCTGTTCGGCGAACCCGTCGGCAATCCTTTCCCAGACGGAAATATCCCCTTGTTCAGTGGTCCCAACGCCAATGCCCACTCCGGATCTGAAGTTGCATTCAGGTTGGCAACTCAGAGTCTGCGCGGCGGTGGGAGCACTGACGAAGCAGGTATTGGGTTCAGCCATGCTCTCCATTCGCTGGGCGAGACTCACGGTGTGGCCATAGGCGGCGTAGCCCATGCGCAGGTCATCGCCGATACGGCCCACCATCACACCGCCGGAATTGATGCCAATGCGCGTGGCAAGGTCCATGCCTTGCCGGCGTATCAGACCGCGGCGATGTCACGGAGGGCATCACGCGTCGGGTGTGCGGCATAACAGGCCCGTTGGGCATGAACCTTCTGGGTGAGCGGCGCGTCAAACAAAGCCATGATGCCGTCGGCCGTGTACTGGTTCACCCTGCCTTCGAAGCGGTCTACCCCTTCGGTGAGCACGGCGAGGAATTGTTCAAGGATCTGTTGCCACGCCTCCGGGTCGAGTTGCCCGGCAAGTTCCATGGTACCTTTCACATCGGCGAACAACACCGTCACCTGTTTGTGTTCACCCCCCATGGCGAAGCAGGACTGAAGGATCTTGTCAGCAAGATGATTCGGAGTGTCGGTGGCAGGCGCTCGCTCTGGCATCCTCAGTGTACGGAGCGGGGCACTCGCAGTCGCGTCTGCTGCTGCACCAGTCTCGGCGCGGAACCGCGCACCGGCGAACAAGACCGTGCCGCACGACACTCTCCCCACAGGCTGGACAGCACTTTGCTCCACCCGGAAGCGACACTTCACAACTCGTGCAGTTCATGCTTCTATCGACCTCGCGTAGTCATCCCACCCGGTCACGTTCATCCCGGCAAGGCGCCGCCTGG
>JAYSTS010000220.1:0-5079 GCA_043719475.1 Gammaproteobacteria bacterium
AAGGTGCCACCACACTCGGTGGAAGCCGAAACCTCGGTGCTTGGTGGGTTGATGCTCTCGAACGAACGCTGGTTCGATGTGGTGGAAATCTGCCAATCCGCCGACTTCTATCGGCCACAGCATCAACTCATTTTTGAAGCCATGAAAGCGCTGGCCGATGAAGACGAACCGCTGGATGCCGTCACCGTTTCTGAAAAGCTGCAATCAACCGGCATGCTCGAGCGGGCGGGTGGGATTACCTACCTTGGCGAAATTCTCGATGGCACACCGGGTGCTTCAAACATCCTGGCGTATGCACGCATCGTGCGCGAACGATCAACACTGCGGCAGATGATCGCCGCAGCCAACCAGATCGCCGAGATGGCGTTTGCGCCACAAGGCAAGGACACCGGAACGCTGCTCGACTTCGCTGAGCAGGCCGTGTTCCGAATTTCCGAAGGGCGCCTGCGAGAAGGTGGGCCGGAGAAAGTTACCGATCTGCTGGTTCGAGCCGTCAAACGTGTCAACGAGCTGTTCGAATCGAAGAGTCATCTGACCGGGATCTCCACCGGTTTTGATGATCTGGATACCGAAACAGCGGGACTGCAGAAGGCGGATCTCGTCATCGTCGCTGGCCGTCCCTCCATGGGCAAAACGTCCTTTGCGATGAACCTTGCCGAACACGCAGCCATGGCGAGTCAAGGCGCGGTGGTCGTCTTCAGCATGGAGATGCCCGCCGAACAATTGGTGATGCGCATGCTGGCATCACTGGGGCGTATTGATTTTTCCCGGCTGCGCACCGGCAAGCTCAAAGATGAAGACTGGTCCCGATTCACCAGTGCGGTGGCACAGCTCAAGGACAAGGAGCTGTACATCGACGATACACCATCGATGACACCCAACGAGTTGCGTTCGCGGGCCCGCCGAATTGCGCGTCAGTCTAAACACGGCATCGGCATGATCGTCGTCGACTATCTGCAGCTTATGCGCACCGCGCAGGAGGCGGAAAATCGCGTGAATGAAATCTCGGAAATCTCCCGCTCGCTCAAGTCCATCGCCAAAGAGCTGAATTGCCCGGTGATTGCCTTGTCGCAGCTCAATCGCAGTCTGGAAAATCGGGCTGACAAACGGCCGATGATGTCTGACCTGCGCGAATCAGGTGCCATCGAGCAGGACGCCGACCTCATCCTCTTCATCTATCGTGATGAGGTTTATAACGATGCCTCGGCGGACAAGGGAATCGCCGAAATCATCATCGGTAAACAGCGTAATGGACCGATTGGTACCATTCGACTGGCCTTCAATGGTTCGTTGACGAAGTTCGAAAACCTCGCCAGCGATGTTTATCGCAGTTACTCCTGATGGTCACTCGCAAGGCGCGCAGTGCCTTTGTCTGTGGCGAGTGTGGTTCTGAGCACGCGAAGTGGCAGGGACAGTGCAATGCCTGCGAAGCGTGGAACACCTTGTCGCGTGTCAACATTGGCCCCATCGTGGAGCCGGTTCGCGGGTTTGCCGGCGCTGCGAGTGAAGTAAAACGACTGGCAGACGTCAAAGCAGAGGAAGTGGAACGAATCGCCACGGGCCTCGGTGAACTGGATCGCGTGCTGGGCGGTGGTCTCGTGCCCGGCTCCATGATCCTGATTGGCGGTGACCCCGGCGCGGGTAAGAGCACGCTGCTGCTGCAGGTCGCGACCATGCTCGCGCGCACGCACAAGGTCCTCTACGTCAGTGGCGAAGAATCCCTGACTCAGCTGGCGATGCGAGCACATCGACTGCGTCTGCCCGTGGACGAACTTGTTGTTGCAGCAGAGACGATCGCCGAGACCATTGCCGCCGAGATTGAACAGCGGCGCCCTGACCTCGTCATTCTGGATTCGATTCAGGTGATGCAGTTGTCCAGTGTCGATTCAACGCCCGGCAGCGTCACACAAGTGCGAGAAACCGCAGCGTATTTCACTCGTCTGGCCAAGCGGACCGGCACCATCTTCATTCTCGTCGGCCATGTCACCAAGGAAGGCAGCCTGGCCGGGCCGAAGGTGCTCGAACACATGATCGACGCTTTTCTCATGCTCGATAGCCCGGCAGGCGCGCGTTATCGCACCCTGCGCAGCCACAAGAACCGGTTTGGTGCGGTCAATGAACTCGGCATCTTCGCGATGACCGAACTCGGCATGAAGGAAGTGGCCAATCCGTCAGCAATTTTCCTGCAACGCGGTGAACTCGATGCACCAGGCAGCGTCGCCACGGTGACCTGGGAAGGCACGCGACCACTGCTGGTGGAAATACAGGCGCTCGTTGATGAAGTCCAGGGCGGTTATGGCAAGCGGGTCGGCGTCGGCCTTGATCAGCAGCGGCTGGCGATGCACCTGGCTGTACTGCATCGACACTGCGGTGTTGCGCTTGCGGACCAGGATGTTTTTGTCAACGTTGTCGGCGGTGTGCGCATCACCGAAACCGGTGCTGATCTTGCAGCGATACTGGCGGTGCTGTCGTCACTGCGGAATCGGCAGTTACCGCGAGACCTTATCGTCTTTGGCGAACTGGGACTGACTGGTGAGATACGGCCAGTGGTAAATGGTCAGGAGCGTATGCGCGAAGCTGCCAAACATGGGTTCAAACGTGCCATCGTGCCGTTTGGCAATCGCCCGCGCGAGGTGATAACCGGGATGGCGGTGCATGGGGTGAAAAGCCTTTCTGCGGCGCTGGATGTTCTTGCGGAATTTTAGCGGTCTTGCTCTTCGGAACTTGACAGGAAGGACTCTTTTCGCCCGGGCGAGACTCAGATGTTTTCGGGCTCTTGCATCCACGCCGCGATGTCGCGTTGGCCGTGCAACACGCGCAAGATATCGTAGAGGATAGAAGGATAACTGGTGTTTTCTCGAAGAGCGCTGAGTTGTGATGCATCTGGTTGGGCTGGCTGTTATTGGCGGGGGGGGGGTCGGACGCGGCGGAAATTCGCACGCGGAAGAAGGAGGTTGAGAACAATCAAACCCGAAAGATGGACCTGGCCGCAGAGGGTTTTGATGGATTGACGTACTTCGTTTACCGTCGATTGGCTGATCAGCGCATCGGCAATTCGGCAGACGTGAGTCGCAAAATAAAAGGCGCCTTCGTTGAATTTCCGAACTGGAGATAGAGTGAAAATGCACTGCGCGAGTTACGGAATCAAGTGACCTTTGCGATACTTACCCGTGGCTGGTGTGTGTGTTCGACCCATGTGCTCGAAATGGGCGTCCTGTTCGTCCAATGGAATCCTGAGTTCAACGCGGAGCTGCTGGAGTTTGAGCCGGATGTCTGGAATTACGTCATCGTGCATGAGTTGCTGCACTTCGAGGTGCCGAACCATGGCAAATTGTGGAAGAGCCTCATGCGGGCGTATGTAGGGGACTGGGAGAAATGCGAAGAAATACTACGAAGGTCGAGTGTGCCGAGTGAATCGTAAGCGATCGTCCCAGCCCGTTCTTTCATTGGCGATCGGCAACCACGCGGGCCAATGCGTGGAAGTCGAAGGCGGTTTCAGCGATTAAGAACCGCCAGCGTCGCCAGGATTCTGTTAGGCCGCGTAACGTGCTTCTGCCAGCGGACTCCGCGTTTCTTTTCATAGAGGGCTACAAGAAATTACTCTTGCGAGTCCTTGCCAGGGCGCATATCGAAAGAACAGATTCCATAATTGGTGATCTTGCGAAGGCTCGATCGCACGTGAAGAAAAACCCTGAAGCTATCGATTGGGTCATCGCGGAACTCAACGAAGATGGAGCGTCAGTTGATCCAGGAGTCACATCGGGCGTCAAAGGTATGAAAGTTGATCGCTGGATTTACCTCCGACAAACGCAGAGATGTGCGATCTTTCTAGACAAAGAAGCAAAGAACGCCTACGAAGTAAAAGCACTTACGACGCCACTCGAAGAACTCGTGGGACGGCCGCCGTATCTTATTGAGACAGGACTAGTCGAGTACCAAGATCATTTCGTCTGCGATGGTTTGGTGGCCAATCCAGTCGCTCTTGGCTCACTTTACAAAGCACAATTCTCAGCTGCGTATTCAGCGATACGCAAGGCAGGTCTCGTTCATGTACGCCCCTCGGTCTAACAGATAAGGATAGGTCGCGCGTAGTCGCGACCTTATCCCGGGTTGGACAAGCCCTGGGAAGGCATCAAGTACTTGGGTAAAGATCCGCGTTGGGCGGCTTGTGATGTGCGGGCTCTGACGCCGACGACCGGTATCGCGGTGACGTGTGTCTGAGCAAGAGCTCGTCGATCAGCGATCGCGCAACGCTCCCACTGCTGTGACCGTCCTGCGTTGAGTTCTTCCCACCCGAAAACCCAATCAGCCAGGGCCCGGGATGATGCGCTCCCTACTCATCTTCGATATCACGCTTTATACCTTCAATAGTCGGGGACCGAGAATAGATAGATGCTGACTTACATCGCGGCTTTGGCTTCAAGAAGATTGAGTTCCGGCCGATCTTCGAGCGCAACCGATCAGGTAAGTGGACACCATCGTTTGCATTGAATCTCGAATGGGCCAGATGCCTTGCCCGGACGGTGACGCTCGATTCGTCAGTTCACGCCAATGAGCATCGCCGCAACGCCAGCTCACCTACAACACACCCACCAGCCATGCCCGTGGAAAAGGCTCGTTGAAATAACTATCCTCGGATCGCGTATATCGTTGTCGAGAAGTAATACGCCAACGATCGATCCATGGCGCGATTGCCAAATCCACAACGGGGGGAGCGGGTATGGAACTGAACGATAAAGTCACCATCGTTACCGGCGCAGGCTCCGGTATCGGCCGCGCGCTCGCGCAGCGCATCGCACGCGCCGGTGCGCGCGCTGTGGTGTGCACCGATCTGAACGGTGCGAACGCCGAGGACACCGCGCGGATGATCGGCGGCGTTGCGACCGCAGCGGCGCTCGATGTTGCCGACGAGGTGGCCATCGAAAAGATCGTTGCCGATACAGAGGCGCGCTACGGGGCGGTGGACCTGTTCGTCTCGAATGCCGGTTACGGCCGCGCGGGAGGCATCGATCTGCCGACAGCGGAGTGGCAGAAGATGATGAACGTGCATGCGTTTTCGCACCTCTCGGCAGCACGCGC
>JAYSTS010000023.1:0-8196 GCA_043719475.1 Gammaproteobacteria bacterium
ATGTCGATCACAACGGGGGGAACCTCACGGTAACGCTTGCAACTTCTACTGGCGGCAACCTCACTGCGACCTCCGGTGGTGGTGTGACCATAGTCGGCAGTGGCACCGGAAGCATCACGCTGACCGGTACCCTGGCGGCACTGAACACGTACCTCGATACCGCCAGCAACGTCCAGTACCTGCACAGTACCGCCCACACCAACGGCAACAACGCCGACACCATCGCCGTGTCCGTTACCGACAACGGCAATACGGGTTCTGGCGGTGGTGGCAGCATCAGCCTCGGTAGTGTCAACGTTGGCATCACTGCGGTGAACGATGAGCCAATGGGAACAGTCGTGATCAGCGGCATTATCGAAGAAGATCAGCTGCTCACCGTTGACACTTCGGGCATTGTCGACCATGACGGACTCGGTGCTTTCGAATACAGCTGGGAACGCAACGGTACGGCGATACCCGGCGCTACGAGCGTCCAGTACCTGACTACCGATGCGGATGTCGGTACAGAGCTTCGCGCAGCGGTGACATGGCGTGACAATGACGGCACCGTCGAATCGCTTGTCAGCGGCAACGTCGGTCCGGTCATCAACCGCAATGACCTACCTTCCGGCCTGCCGGTCATCACCGGAAGCCTGCAGGAGGGACAAACCCTTGGTGTTGACACATCAGCCATTACCGATGTGGATGGTATCGGGCAGATCAGCTACCAATGGCTGCGGGACGGGATCAACATTGCCGGCGCGGACGACGCATCCTATGTTCTGGATGATGTCGACGCCGGTGCCTTGATGAGCGTGCAGGTCCGGTACATCGATGGGCACGGAAGCCTGGAAACGCTGAACTCCGCGGAAGTTGCCTTCTCCACGGTCAACGACACGCCGGTCGGCACACCGGTGATCACTGGCGAGCCACGTGTACGCGAGACCCTGTTTGCAGATACTTCAGCGATCACCGACCAGGATGGTCTCGGCACCTTTACCTATCAGTGGCAACGCAACGGCGAGGATATCGCCGGGGCCAACCGCTCCTTCCATGACATCACCCTTGAAGACGAAGGTGCAACGTTGCGTGTGCTGGTCCGTTATACCGACCAGCAAGGCTCAGCTGAAACGCTGATGAGCGCCGCCACAGAGACAGTGATGTTGCCACCCGATACAACCCGAGTGGCCGACGCGCCAATCACTGACATCATCACCGCGAAACCGGACCAACCCACTGACTTCATCCCTGACGAAGCGAACGAAGATGGGCTGGACGAGTCGGAAGACACCAGCGGAACAGCGGCGGACAACACGTCGACGCTGACGACCGAGGACGATGCCGAGGTGGCGCCACAACCCATAGCGCCGCAGCTGGGAACCCCGACACTCGGCAAGCTGATCGACCCGGATCGTGAGGTCGACGCTGTCCTGCAGCGGCAGATCCAGACAGGTGCAGGTGATGGTGTGCGCTTGTCGGCCGGCGCACTGACCCTGCTACGGGACGCGCTGCTGCAGCCAGGTCAGGTCACGCTGGACGAGATCACTTCGCTGCTGGATCAACTGGACAACGATACCGATCGCGCCGAAAGCACGGAGATCATCCGTCAGGCTATCAGCGATGCCATGGAAGACAACCAGGATCGTGCCGAACTGTGGGCCGACGTCTCCGGCGGTATCAGCCTGAGCCTCGCCGTTGGTGTGGTTCAGTGGGCATTGCGCAGTGGTGCCCTGGCTTTGTCCTTTGCATCGACCGTACCGATGTGGCGATTCATTGATCCGTTGCCGGTGTATGCCAACTCGCATCGAGCCGCCGGACAGGACCGGCTCCACAAGCAACCGCAAGAACAAGCCGCGGATGACAATCCCGCAGTCGGGACGACGACTCCACCTGCCGAGGATGTGGTGGAGAATTTCTTCGACCGGAACAACGTTCAATCATGAGTGCACCCGCCCTGACACTGTTGCGCTCGCCGGTCATTCGCATGAGCCTGGCCCTGGTCATGTTCAGCTGCGGCCTTCTATTGCTCAGTGATCTTCTCGGCTTTTTCCCCAATCAGCAGCAGGCACTGCTGGAAGCCCGTAAATCCATTGCCGAGACACTGGCCGTGCAGAGCGTGTCGGCCATCGAACACGGTCTGGAATCCACCGTTGATCCACTCTTCGAGTCCATCCAGAGCCGTGACCGGAGCATGCGTTCGATCGCGCTGCGTCGGGTGGACGGAACACTGGTGGCTGAGGCCGGTGGTCATGCCGATTACTGGACACTGGACACAGCCGATACGTCAACCGAGACACAGGTCCGTGTTCCCATCCATCAACGTACCGGCCTCTGGGGTTCGCTGGAGATCGTCTTCAAGCCGCTGGTGGTGCAAACCGGTTCTGCCGGCGTGCCACCTTCGGTTTACACCGTGCTCGGATTTTTTGCGCTGGCGGCATTCGTCGCCTTCGTGGCATTCCTGCGCCGGGCACTGAGTGAGCTGGACCCCAACGCGGTCATTCCGCAACGTGTACGAAGTGCGTTCGATGCCCTGTCTGAAGGCCTGGTCATTCTCGATACGGACGAGCGGATCATGATGGCGAATATCGCATTCGCCAACCGTCTGGACAGATCTGCGGAATCCCTGGTCGGGCAGACCCTGTCGTCGCTCGGCTGGCAATCCGCACTCGAACCGGACAGCAGATTCCACCTTCCGTGGATGGATGCACTCTCTGGCCTGGAACAGACCGAACCGGAACAGCTGCGCATCGAAACTGCTGGTAAACAGATCCGCAAACTCGCGGTCACCGCCGTCGGTGTGACCGCACCGGATGGATCGATACGTGGTGCGATGGTGAGCTTCAGCGACCTCACCGATGTCGAACGGGCCAACTCCGAACTCAAACGCACCCTGCAACAACTCGAGACCATGCAGCGGGACATGGCAAGGCAGAATCAGGAGCTGCTGGTGCTCGCCACGCGTGATCCGTTAACGGGGGTGTTGAACCGGCGTGCGCTGTTTGAAGCCTTCGACAATCTGCTCGGTGGATTGAAGCAGGATGCCCGGGAACTCTGCTGCATCATGATCGACATCGACAAGTTCAAGGCGATCAACGACCGATATGGTCACGGCGTCGGTGACAAGGTCATCAAAACCGTTGCGGCGATCCTGACCGATACCGCACGCGCAACCGACCTGGTTGGCCGATACGGCGGTGAAGAGTTCTGCGTTCTTCTCCCGGAGACGTCCCTGGCCCAGGCACGGGACGTGGCTGAACGCATTCGCCTGGCGATCCAGAACGGCAATCAGCAGCGTGCCAGTCTGCCGATGCAGGTTACCGCCAGCCTCGGTGTCTCCACGACCGCCAGTGGCATCCATGAAGCGCTTGAACTCTGCAACCAGGCGGACCGGGCACTTTACATGGCCAAGGAAAGTGGACGTAACAAGGTCGTGACAACCCTCGAGATGGGACTGGAGATGGGCCAGGCCACGCCGCAGACTGAATCAACCATCACCGCGTCGGAATCCGCCCGTCAAGTGGCAGCACCCACCAGCACCCACCGCGAACCTGATCCGGCGTTACTGGCGCGTATAAACGAACTGGAACGGGCATTGACGGACAGCGAGCGCGCGCGCGCCGGCGCGATCCACCTGACCGCGGATCCGTCCGTAACGTCCTGGAGTGTGTTGCATGACCGTCTTGAATTTGCCCTGCGCACCGCCCGGCGCAAACATGGGCAGGGTGGTGTGATCGCCATGGCGACCGATAACCTGGGTGAGATCATCGCCGCCTACGGACAGTCCTGCGCCACGCGTCTGCTCGATGCCATCAGCACCCGGATTGGCGAGAAACTCCGGGACTCGGACTCGGTCGCCGTACTCAATACCGATGATCCGGGCACCATACTCGTTCGCCAGGGACAGGATGAACTCGTGCTCGTTTTGCCCGAACTGCAGGACGCCGTCGATGCATCACGCGTAGTGCAGCGGATCGTCGCGACACTGACGGATCCTTTTGTCATCGACGGTATCGAGCTGTTCGCTTCGCCACGTTTCGGTGTGGCCATTTTTCCTGTCGATGGGGATGACGCGACGACGCTGCTGTCGCACGCCAACGCCGCGCTGCGGGTAGCCAGCCAGCGTAGCCGGGGGCAGAACTACCGCTTCTACTCCGACGATCTCAACAAGCGCGCCCACGAACACCTGCAGATTGAGGCAGAGCTGCGACATGCAGTCGAACGCAGCGAATTTGTCATGCACTACCAGCCGCGCATCAATGTGATGTCCGGACGGATCAGCGGCATGGAAGCACTGATCCGCTGGCAGCATCCACGGCTGGGTCTGGTCTATCCCGACCGCTTCATTCCGCTGGCCGAACGTACCGGGCTGATCGGCGCCATCGGCAACTGGGTGATCGAAGCCGTCTGCCGCCAGTTGCGTCTGTGGAACAGCGAGGGCGTGGAAGACCTGGAAGTAGCCATCAACATCTCGCCGTTGCAACTGGACGACGAAGCCTTTGCGCACTTCCTGAAGTCGCAGGTGCTGGCCCAAGGTATTTCCCCTCGGAGAATAGAGCTGGAAATCACCGAGTCGGTAGTCATCGGCAACGTCGAGAAGGTGGTCGCCCTGTTGCAAGACCTTCATGCCGCCGGGTTCAACTCGGCACTCGACGACTTTGGTACCGGTTATGCGTCCATGAGCTATCTGCGCAATCTGCCAGTCAACCGGATCAAGATCGATCGATCATTCCTCGCCGGGATCGATGGCAATGTGGCCGACTACGCCATCGTTGCCTCACTGATCGAACTCGGACACTCACTGGAGAAGCGGGTGGTCGCCGAAGGCGTCGAGACCGAAGAACAGTGGCTGGCCTTGCGTGAGCTGGGTTGTGACGAAGCCCAGGGCTACTTTCTCAGCCGACCGGTGGATGCACTCGCCGCCAGAGAACTGCTCAGGCAGGGTTCTCCCCTGCGCCGCAAACTGCATCTGATCCAGGGCAATAACACACCCGGTATCGGTACGTCACAAAGGACCGTGATCCGCGGTGTGCTCAATCACTCCGGCAGGCATGACGCGACCGGTCGAAGATCCCAATCGTGATGTGAGAGCCGGTCAATCACCTTCTCTCGCCTGCATATGCAGCGACGACTCCAGTTCCGGAAGCCGCGTGGAGGCTATCGTAGCCATGAAAAGCATGCCGGCGGCCACCCACCCTTACCCGGACAAACCGGCAAACTGATACATCAATCCGGACAGCACCGTGCCAAGAGGACACAGGAGGGTAGAAGTTATAGACGCCACCTCCCTGACTTGAGGGAAGCCAATATCGCGCGACACTGACGGGATTGACTGGACAACTGGAGAACGTGCGGAAAAACTTTGGGGGCGCTGCGCTCCAGGATCTTCGTATCCGGCGCTCTGACGCGATGGAATCCGTCTGGATGGCGCGGACGCTGACCGCCAGACAGTGGCTGAGCGTATTGGATTGCATCCATAACGAGCGAACCAGCGGATCGACCTTATGGGGATCGCCGGTACGGTGCACAGGATCCCGAAGGGTTCCACTGGATATTTGCGCTGCAGCGGTAGCTGGACGATATCGCAAGCTGCCTCGTTGGTCGCCGGCATCATCGAAGTAGGGGCGTTCCCTGGTTATATGTTTACCGGCGTTGAACGCCCGTTCAGCCGGTTTGCACAAGGGGTACTGTCAATCTGCGCATGTACACACTCGGCGGAGCCTGGTGGTGGACGTGCAGGTACACGACCACTGGAACAGGCGTCACCACCACCTCCTGGTGTGCACCAGGGAATTCGGCATTGCAGTGCCGAGGTGGCATGAGTTGTTGCCGCACTTCAGATCTGCTGACGGCTGAAGGTTTGCACTGGCGGCTGTTGAGTGATGAACTACAGAAGGATTCAGGACGTTTGATTCTGGTCGGCTTGATCTTGATGACTCGAAGAAACAGCTCGAAGGTGAGGGTTCGAATAGCGGCGCTCATGATCGGCTTCGGCATGATGCTCAGCACCGCGGAAACGCTGGCGAAGATGAACACCGCCAGCGTGTCGACGCGCCTTGTGCTGCTTGGCACTGCGGGAGGGCCGACACCCAAGGCGAAGAGCGCTGCGCCCGCACAGGCCGTGGTGATCGGTGATCGAATCTACCTGATTGACTGTGGTGACGGCGTGGTGCGGCAACTCGCTCTGGCGAAGCTGTCGGTCCGCCAGTTGCGCTCGGTGTTCATCACCCATCAACACTCGGACCACAACGCCGGATACGGCCCGCTGTTCCTGCTCGGATGGGCCGCGGGCCTCTCGACCGCCGTTGATGTTTACGGCCCACCACCACTCACCGCGATGACGGACGATTTGCTGAAGGCGTATCACTACGACATCGAACTGCGCATGGCGGATGAAGGACGTGCGCCGCTGGCGCCACTTATTCGACCACACGAAATCACGGACAACGGTCTGGTTTATGTTGATGACCGCGTGCGGGTCACGGCAGCCCTCAACGACCACCCGCCGATACGGCACTCATTCGCATTCCGGTTCGATTCGGCGGATCGATCCATCGTTATTTCCGGCGATACACGTTACTCCGCGAATGTCGTGAAACTTGCGAAGGGTGCTGACGTGCTGGTACATGAAGTCGTGTCACGAACGTACTGGGAACGGCCTGATGCGCCGCAGCCTGCCGCGGTCATCCGCCACATTCTGGCCAGTCATACCGATGCCCCGGATGTGGGTCGCGTCGCCGCAGAAGCGGGTGTTGGTACATTGGTGTTATCGCACTTCGTACCGACCGAAGGGCCGGATTCTCCCACGGAGGAAGCCTGGATCACTGCGGTGCGGCCATACTTCAGCGGCCGGATCATCGTTGGCCGTGATCTGATGGAAATATGAGGCATCCCCGGACAGGAGTGGGGGCAGGAGGTGACACCCCGCGGTCCGGTACCCAAAAACCGCAGCGAATGGTGGATATGGAGGTTGCTCCACACCGGGCGGCTGGCTTCCGCAAGTACCGCTACTACTGAACCCTCTCGTTGGCCTGCTCATGCACCGCCCACTTCTCGACGATGCGGCCTCAGTCCTGCACTGCACATTCGATGTTCTCTGCTGTCGAATGCAGGCCGCGTATGAGCATCTGGAACAGCGGGAAGAAGGCGGTCGAAATGTCGCTGCGCTGCCACTACATCAACATGTCCGATGTCGCCAGCCGGTCCGCGTCGTCTGGGTAGCGTGAACATCAGCGTGTTCGAATCGGCAATTCTGTGAACCGTGTACGGCCGATTTTTCTTACAGGTGCTGGTCCAGACACCTGAGCGCAACGAACTCGTCGCAGCAAAGTCTGCGAGTCGCGGCACATTGCCTCCTCCGATGTAGACGCCTCCAGCCCAGTGCGCGTTATCGACGGCACAAGTTCGAAAACACCACGCTCTACCCCATCATTGAACAGAATTTGCCTGCCTTGCGCTTGCTGCAGCAGATAGGCTATCGCCCAATCTGGCCAGCAGAGTGACCGCAAGAAATGCCTGGCAGCCGGCACGGCCGACTAGGTCACCGAACTGATTCGGGTCGACGCGCTGGAGAAGGCGCTGCTACAGCGGAAGGCGCGTGATGATCACTGACCCCGAACGGCAAGTCACCGGCAGCTTGGCACAATCGCGGCCCGGGCGGGTCGTAGCGGTTAGCTCAGCCGCCGACCGCGCGGGCGATGTCGGTTTCCGAAAAATCACTGCCCTTGTAGAGCAGCGGCAAACCTCGCACTTTGGCCAACGCATAGCTGAAGACGTCACCGAAGTGCAGCCCGGCTGCATGCCCGCTGCCCTTGCCAAAGGCCACGAAGGCCGCGTAAGCGGCATCCATTTCGGCCGGTCCGGGTGGTGTGATCTCGAACATCGACAGGCGCAGCATGTCGTCTACCAGCACCACTGCACGTTGCCCGCGTCGGCCATGCACCACCATGCGTGCCGCAACCGCGTAGACGGCGCTGATCAACACGCGCTTGGCGGATTGAATGGCCTGCACGAAGGCTTCACGCTCAGGCTCGGCAAAAGCGATGGCGATGATGGCCGAGGTGTCGGCGACGATCATGTCGGCAGACCGTGTTCGTCCCAGGTCAACGGGTCCGTGCCATCGCTGCGGTCCGGAATGCGGTCCAACTGGGCGAGCAATGCCGCCAATTGCGCGGCTTGTATCGAGGGCGCTTCGGTCTCACTGAGCAGCCGATCAACGGC
>JAYSTS010000221.1:0-13757 GCA_043719475.1 Gammaproteobacteria bacterium
AGTGCGTATTTCTTGCCGGTTCGCCTCTCTGCGAGCTTGCTGCGCGTAGTCTCTCAGACGTCTGCGCTTGCTCGTTCGGTTGGTCGCGTGACTTCAGCAGAGTGCAGTTCACGTCAAAGAAAATCGGGTTTCCTTCGTCGCGCTTCGTTACCAAGTATCGTCGCCCACGCGGCGTGCGGCTGATGTGCGGCGTTGGGCGCGATAGATGTGGGCTCTATCGAGATTGTTTGTGGTTAGCATGTTTGCTAACATTTCGGTATGGCATTCAGGATTGAGTATTTTCACGAACGTGTCCTCGCGGAAATTGAATCCTGGCCCGTGGACGTCCTGGCGGACTATGCGCGACTTGTTGAGCTCCTTGCGGAACACGGGCCCAGTTTGAGAGTCCCACATTCAAGAGCATTCGGGGACGGCCTATTTGAGTTGAGACCGCGTGGACGTTCAGGGATTGGACGCGCTTTCTACTGCTTTTTGGTTGGGAGACGCATCGTGATCGTTCATGCGTTCGTGAAAAAGACTCAGCAAACGCCGGATCGGGAATTGAAACTGGCGCGAAAGCGCAAAAAGGAGGTAGAGCGTGGCTGATCTCAAGCACGAACCAGTTGCCCACAAGCACGAGAAATTCCTTGCCAAAGCGAAGCGACGCAAAGGATTTGTTGCAGCTTACGACGGTCTGGAACTGGAGTATCAGGTTGCTGGTCAAATGCTCAAAGCGAGATCCAAGGCGGGTCTCACTCAGGACGCTGTTGCGGAGCGCATGGGCACGACGAAGAGTGCGGTATCGCGACTGGAGGCAGCAGGCAGGCATGCGCCGTCGCTTGCAACGCTGAAGCGATACGCTCGGGCAGTGGACTGCGAGCTCCAGGTCAAACTGATTCCACGAAAGAGTGCATAGCAGGCGCCCAATAATGCAGTGCATCGGACCCGCTGGGTGTTCACGCCTTTTGCTCTAAGCAAGAGTCGCGCCCACCCCACAGTCCGCTGAACGCCGACGTTGGGCGGCCAATACCGTCACCGTCCAGCATCAACGAATTAAGAGAGCAATAAATCGCTACTGATCAGGTGTTCTCGGTAAGAACAGACAACAACCAACGCCGCTGCTAGGGATGAACAAGCTCGTCGTCATTTCGGGATGCTCTGGGGGTGGTAAATCCACTTTGCTAGGAGAGCTTCGCAACCGAGGATACTCTGTAGTTGAAGAGCCTGGTCGAAGGATCATCGCCGAGGAGTGGGAGGCAGGTGGTAGGGCATTGCCTTGGATCGACGTCGAAGCATTCGCTCGACGAGCTATCGCAATGTCCATGGAGGACATCGCATCTTGCGCCGAGAGACAGCAGTGGGTGTTCTTCGACCGGGGGCTGATCGATGCGGCTTCCGGCCTTTCTCACATCACAGGTGAGCCCATCTCAAGGTTTCTAAATGACTGTACGGCCTACCATCGGAAGGTGTTTCTCACACCACCTTGGCCGAAGATCTATGCGGTCGACGCAGATCGACGACACACGTTTTCCGATGCAGTCGAAGAATACGAGAGGCTTGTCGAGGTATATCCTGCCATCGGATATGAGATCGACATTCTACCAAGAACTACGGTTCAACTCAGAGCGGATTACGTGTTGCAGCATCTAAACGAATGAACAATCTACAGGCTGACTGCCGCCCAACAAGCACATGCAACCGACCCAACCCGTGTTCACGCCTTTTGCTGTACGCAAAAGCCGCGCCCACCCATCGGTCCGCTGACCGCAGACGTTATGTGGCCAAGGCTTCACCCGACAGCTTAGTAGATTCAAACAGTTTTAAAAGGAGTGCGCCAGTTTATGGCCAACGATCAACTCGAACTAAGCCACGGAAGATGTTTGTGCGGTTCGGTAACCTTCAAAACTACAGGGCAACCCGTCATAGCAGCCCATTGCCACTGCGAGGATTGTCAGCGGATAACGGGAGCAGGCCACTCTACTGGTGCAATGTTCGCCGAAGAACAGTTCGAAATGACGGGGAAGGTCGCGAGCTACGTTCTTGAATCCGCGGCAGGAAACAAAGTCACTCGCGTCTTCTGTCCGAACTGCGGAAGTCCGATTCTCGGAAAGAATACTGGCATGGTTGGCTTTGTCACTGTATCCCTCGGTCTCTTCGAAGACTCATCTAAGTTCAGCCCAGCGGTCGCGATTTTTTCTCGGAATCGCAAACCGTGGGATACCGTGCATGAATCAGTGACGTCCTTCGAAACGCAACCGGAGTGGAGTCCGAAGTAGAATCTTTTACTCAAAAGCCGCATGACATAGAAGGATAGGTCGCGCGCAGCCGCGACCTTATCCCGGGTTGGACAAGCCCGGGGAAGGTATCGATTACTTGGGTAAAGATCCGCGTTAAGCGGCTTGTGAAGTTCGAGCTACGGGGTTGTAGTTTCTTTTCGGACGGGTGCTGTCGTGATCCCTCGATTCGTGTTGAGCCGGTGCGTTCATAACCAGATCTGAATTTCTTCCTGCAGTGCATGTTGTCGTGAGCGTGTCACCACCCTTCGTGGTGTCCGTCGATGCTGATGATCGAATTATGTTGCTAGTAGCGGCAGCGTATTGGGCAGCTCACCGAAGCAGCGCAAGGAGACACTCACGCGTACCCATTGGGCAGCCTCGGTGGACTTGCCGATTCGAAGGCTGCGAGACGAAAGTTAACTCGGTCATGTACATCGCTGTTCTGTTCATTCCTGTACCTGAGAACACATGGATGACTATCGTGAGTAGGTGCTGAGGAGCGTCACGACTTTCAAGAGTTCTGGGTGTGTGGAAGCGGTCGACGCTTGAGAGGATTTTCAACCCACTGGCGAGCAGACCGACTTTAGTTCGTGCATTCGCAGCAACGGGTTCGGAGAAGATTGTTGTTTCGTGGCAGAAATGGCCCGATAAGGAGAGCTTCATGCTTCCGAATCTAGAATGCACGACGACAATGCGCTTGAGGTTCATTGCAAAATCCCGTTTGATACCACGCGGCTTATCTTTGGCTGCTTTTAGCCGCTCTACGCCATGGCTCGTGAGGAGTGAGTAGATGTCCAACAACAAGGAAATCGTCGAAACGTTCATTTGCCCGTGGGCTGGTCTTGATACCAGAGAACTTGCTGATTACTTTGCCGATGACGGCGTGTATCACAATATCCCTGCCAGCCCCGTAGTTGGACGAGAGAACATTCGTCAGTTTATTGCCGGATTTATCAAACTCTGGATCCACACGGACTGGGTGACATCGAACATCCTGGCCGTTGGAGAGCTCGTAATGGTGGAGCGGTTGGACAAGACCAGAACCGCCGCTGGAGACGTTGATCTGCCTTGTGTTGGAGCCTTTGTGTTAAAGGATGGAATGATCGCAGTCTGGCGAGACTACTTTGATATGAATACCTATCGAAATGCCTTTGCAAAAGCATAGGCAATACAAGCAATAGCTGTCGACGTTTTCATGTTAGCTGCTGTGTTTGTCGCTGGTTTCCGCCAACGGACTGAGTGCGATGGATCCAAAAGGAACTGACGATGCGATTTTTGGTGATCTTTGGACCTCCGGCCGTTGGCAAGACCAGCGTCGGCAAGTTGATCGAGGCCGAAACCGGTATTCGGCTATTCCACAATCACATGTCCATAGAGCCGGTGCTCAGTCTGTTTCCATTCGGCAGTCCAGCGTTCCGCCGTCTGGTGGATGGTTTTCGTCAAAGCGTGTTTGCAGAAGTGGCGGCCAGCGATCTGCCTGGGCTGTGTTTCACGTTTGTCTGGGATCTCGACAGCGAGTCTGATCGAGTGTTCCTTCAAACGGCGTGCGAGCCCTTTCAGAAACAAGGCGCGGCCATTACCTTTATCGAGCTTCGCGCAGATCTATCTGAACGTCTCATGCGAAACCGTTCACCCGATCGCCTGCTTGAAAAGCCCTCGAAGCGAGACGTTGAGCAATCGGAGGCAAACCTGATGATGCTCGAACAAAAGCGCCTCAATACGAACGGGTTCATCCCGTTGAACCATCGTCATCTATCCATTGATACCAACGGTTGTTCTGCTCAACAAACCGCGGATGAGATCCTGCAGCATCTGGGTTTGAGGCAGGTCGTATCTTGAAACAACCGGTCAACGTGCTTTTTTCCGTTCCGGTTTGGAACCGTCGCTGAGTTTTTCCATCCATGTCTGCACCAATAGTCTATTCGCAGCGTCTTGGCTCAATCAGCGACTCGCAGTTCCAGGCGGTGGCGACGCGGTTGGGACTAGGACGCTTTCTCAGGGCCACACCAATCACCAGTGGGTTGCTCGGTCAAAACGTGTTCATGCACACAACGGCGGGAGAGTTTGTACTGCGGGGTGCGCCACATTGGGTCAAGGGCTTCGGCGATGCGGCGTATCGGCCGGAGGATCGGTGGCAGTTCACGAAGGAACGTTTTTTTGCTGAGCAGCTGCATGAGCGCACTGATGCGCCAGTGCCATGGCCAATCCTGCATGATCAAACCAGTGATCTCCTAGGCTGGCCGTATCTGGTCATGCCACGCATGCCGGGGCACTGCTTTGACGATCGGTCCATCCTCACGGCCCTGTCAGTGGCGGACCGGACCGAGGTTGCTGCGGCACTCGGCACCATGCTCGTACAGCTGCAGCGATTGACCTCGCCGTTTGCCGGCGATTTCAGTCCCGTGTCCATCAGGCTTTCGCCTTTTCCACTGGGTTACACGCAACAGGTGATCGACGAAACAAGGATGTACACCGAGATGGCCACTGTGAATGGAGCGATCGCCGCGGAAGATCGTTTGTTCATCGATTCCGTGTTCAATCTGGCGCTGGCCATGACAGACACCAGGCTGAACACCTTTGTGCATGGTGACTATAAACTCAACAATCTGACAGTGCTGCAGGGTCAACACGGTTGGCGAGTCGCTGGTGTCTTTGATCTGCACGAAGCCCGATTTGGTGACGGCGCACTGGATGTCGTTCGTCAGACTTGTTCGTATCTGGATGCGGATCCGCCAATGGCGGACTGGTTTGTCCGAAGCTGGCTCGAAGGTGTGGGGCGGGACGGGCGTATCCGGACGTTGATGCCATTGTATGTTGTGAATGATCGAATGAAACTCTGGGAGTATTTTTCAAGGCCAGACGTGTCGGCGAAGTGGCGTGAGGCAAAATCGTTCCGTTCGTGGGGCGGCGCTTACGTCAACGCGGTGATTGAGGTGTTCAACAGGGTGGGCTTGCATGGCTGAGGTGGTGTTGACCCGAGACAACGTTGTTCAGTTCTTGAACCGGTTTGACGAGATCGCCGGACAGGAAGACTTTGGTTTGATTCAGGAGATGATTCACGAGTGTGCGTTTTTTCGACTCCACGACGGCGACTACATTGGCAGTTCAGCCATTAGGGAGGTGTTGGAAAGATCGTGGCGAGGCAGTTCCGGGCTCAAGAGGGAAAGCTATTACCTCTCCGACATTGAGGTACTCACGCTTGATGACAAGAGTGCCACCGCGACCTTTACTTACAATTGGGAAGGTTCCATGGGCAAACAGGCTTTCAGCCTCCAGGGCAGAGGAACACGGGTGCTGGTGGTTGTGGATGATCAGATGCAGATAATCCATGAACACCTGAGCCAGTTCCCGCAGTCGAAGTGACCATTCCCCGAAACGAGTGAAACCAATGACACCGAAGCAGCCGCCGAAATGGTCGTCGAATTCCCGGATTTCATGAAAGGTCTCCAGGTGTGGATCGATCGTGGCCAAGGAAATTGGTGATGAGCCCTATTCTGGATGCGTTGTTTGGCAGCCGATCTGCGGCGCAGACGCTGTTGTTCCTGCAGAACTATGGAGAAGGTTATGCCCGAGGTATCGCCACTACCTTCGACGTGTCGCACATGGCAATCCAGCGACAACTAAGGCGGCTTGAGGATGAAGGCATACTAGTGAGTAGTCTGGTAGGAAATACACGAGTATTTATTTGGAATCCGCGCAGCGTGACGGTGAAAGACCTGCGTACGTTCCTGGAGTCAGAGTTGGATCGCTTGCCCAAGGATGTGACGCAACAGTACTTCCGGCAGCGACAACGACCACGCAGGACTGGCAAAGCACTGTAGGGAATGGACATCAGTAGCAACATATCACCGGGCGAGTTGGCAGCACGCGTCAGTCAGGTGCTTGAATCGGAGGGTATACGAGCGACACTGTCCGGAGGTGGCGCGGTCTCCATGTATACGGATAACGAGTATCAGTCCAACGATCTGGATTTTGTCACTGCGGCGCGGCGGGACCGGTTGACCGCGGCACTACGACCACTCGGATTTACTTTGGCGAGTGATCGGCGACACTTTACACGCTCCAAAACGAGTTTCTTTCTGGAGTTTCCAGCTGCGCCTTTGGAGTTTGGCAATCGAGTGCTGGATCACGATGATATTCCAAAGCTCATTACTGCCTGGGGTCCGCTGCGCGTCATTACGCCGACCTTGTGCGTGATGGATCGTCTTGCGGCATTTTGGCTGGAATGATCGACAGTCGTGGGCTCAGGCTGTCATGGTTGCGCAGCGTCAAGCGGTAGATTGGGAGGAACTCAAGGACTTTGCCGTGGAAGAGTCTGCCGACCCGCGGGATATAGACAAGTTGTTCAAGCAGGCTGGTCGATGACTAGGTCGATGACAAAGTCGACCTAGTCCCGAGATTGGGCCAACAGGACGCTTATGTACCGAGAAACAACCGCCCAGAAAGTCACTGAATTCCCCGTGCTTTTCGAAGGTCTCGAAGTGTGGATCGATGGCGGGCGTGGAATGCAGGCACTGTTCGACCAACAAGCTACATAGGAGCGTTGCAACGCGCAGGGATGTGCGCCGAAGGGCTCCGACATTCAAGACATGCTGGCGCTGTAAAAAGAAGTTCGGACTGTTATTGCCGTCGCCGTTAGGCGCGCGGCAACACCGATGTCGACGAAGGAGTAGGCGCGATTGGATGAACTTTCGATTTCATTGTTTGTGAGGGAGAAAGACTGATGCAGGCGATCCACATGCAACGAACCCTGGCGTTCACATTCCTCGGGTTGGGTGTCTGGCCGTTGCTGTTCCCGGTCACTGTTGAAGCACTCGGTTTGCGGCCGGAGTACTTCGTAGGAAATGACACCAGCAGGTTGTTGCTCCAGTGTTTTGGCGCACAGGCGATTCTGGTCGGTACCGTTATCCTGACGTCGCGATTTGTGCCTCGCACATTTCTGATCTTCGGGATCGTCGCGTCTGTTCCCTTCTTCGGCTTCAACTATTACTTCTATTTTGTGCGAGGCATGTTCACCGACTGGATGCTGCTGGACTTCGCTGGAAACACGTTGATTCTGGGGTGTGGCTTGCTGGGATATCGGCTGAGTCAGCAGGAGGCGAATCGAGCCTTGGGGTAGTCTGATGGCGGAATTCTTCAGCACTGTCTTGCGCCCACCGTTTTTTCCATGACTGATCTTGAACGGGCGTTTACCGAGCGGGGCTACGGCGTTGCAACATCGATAACCCTTCAAGAGAACATCCGGTCGAAGTGTTGTCAGCACTTGCGATCGATGATGGTCTGAATCAGTGCGCGCAATCCGATTATTGGTCCGTTCACTTCGTCACCCATTCACTGGGCGGCATTCTGGTCCGGTATTGCCTCACAGGACACCGACTGAAGAAGCTCGGACGAGTCGTCACGCTGGCGCCGCCGAATCAAGGCAGTCAGGTCATTGACGAGTTTGGCTGGCTGCCCGTCCCCATCCGCTCATCATGAGTGATCCAGACGCGATTCATCAGACGCTTCCGAAGCGGGCAGTGACAAGTCAACGATCTGGCTCTGTGGTCTGGGTAACTCCACCAGAAAGACGTTGATGCGGCGGTCGCGAAGCTCGCAGCTCAGACCGTTCGGTTCAGAATCAGACCAACCAAAGGGCAGGTCCTCACGGAGTAACCTCGGCCTTCCAGGGGTAATCAGGAGCCGCAGCTTTTGTCGGCGGTGACAAGCCTGTGGACTCTCAATGCCCAGATCCGCTCCCTAATCGCACGCAATCGTTGCACCCATGCCGGTTCAGTCGCCTCTGTAAGGATTCGTGAGGATTCGGGATTGCCTCAACGAATTGACTGGCTGATACTCCCGCCCGGTTCGCTGCTCGGATCGTCCGTGCTGTCTGTGCAGGGCATGGCGTTCGAGATGCGCTCAGGATATTGAACCTCGTGGGTCGGGAGGTGCTTCGTGCTCATCATATTTGTCGTCGCCTATCTGGCGGTCACCATCACCATCGGCCTGTTGGCTGCACGCCGTGTGCATGGCTCCCGTGATTACCTGGTTGCGGGGCGCAGTCTGCCGCTTTACGTCAACGTCGCGACGGTGTTTGCCACCTGGTTCGGGGCCGAGGCAGTGCTGTCGATCAGCGCGACATTCGCGAAGGATGGGTTGAGCGGAATTCCTGGAGATCCGTTCGGTGCCTCCCTCTGTCTTGTGCTGGCAGCGCTGCTGTTTGCCCGTATGTTTTACCGCATGAATCTGCTCACCATCGGCGACTTCTACAAGCAGCGCTACGGCAAACTCGTGGAAGTGATGACCAGCGTACCCATTGTCCTTTCGTATCTGGGATGGACCTCTGCCCAGCTGACCGCGCTGGGATTGGTGATCCATCTCCTGACCGGCGGCGCCCTTGAGCTGAACACCTCGATTCTGCTCGGTGCCGGGATTGTCCTGGTGTACACGATTTTTGGCGGCATGTGGTCGGTCGCCATAACCGATTTGTTCCAGACCGTGATCATCATCATCGGTCTGTCACTGATTGCATGGCTGGTGGGCGATCTTGCCGGTGGCGCATCGAACGTTTTTGCCCAGGCTGCTGCAGACGGCAAGCTCGTGATGTTTCCACCGGACATTGATGCCGCCGGACTCTGGGCCATGGCAGGTGCGTTTTTCGCATTTGCCTTCGGCTCGATCCCGCAGCAGGACGTTTTTCAGCGCATGACCAGTGCCAAGGATGAAGACACCGCCGTACACGGCACGATAATCGGTGCGCTGATCTACTTCTGCTTTGCGTTTGTACCGATCTATATCGCTTATGCAGCACTGGTTGTGGATCCTTCGCTCAGCGAGTTGTTTGCCAACGAGGATGCGCGTGCAGTGCAGAGCATCCTGCCGAATCTCGTACTCGGCGCGATGCCGCTGTGGGCGCAGATCATGTTTTTTGGCGCGCTGTTGTCGGCCATCCTTTCAACAGCGAGTGGTGCACTGCTCGCGCCGACGGCAACATTTACGGAGAACATCCTCAAGCCGTTTGTACCGCACCTCATGGACAAGCAGTTCCTGCTGATTCTGAGAGTCGTGCTGTTGATTTTCACAACCAGCGCACTCCTGTTTGCGCTGAACAGCAAGAGCACGATGTACGAGATGGTGCAGAACGCCTACAACGTCACGCTAACCGGGGCGTTCATTCCACTGATTGCTGGTGCCTACTGGAAGCGGGCCAACACCCAGGGTGCGGTCTGTTCGGTGGTATTTGGCATCGGCACGTGGCTAACGGCGGACATCGTCGCTGCAGATGCGATGATTCCTCCCAACCTGGTTGGCCTGTTTGCATCAGCACTGGGTATGTTGCTTGGAACCATGGCGCCGGAGTTCATCAAGCACAAGGGCATGTCCATCGAGCGTGCCACGCACGCAGGTTCGGGCCGGAACGCTGCTGAACATGGCCATGGCCATGGCCATGCTCATGCACATAGTCATGTCGATGGCCTCAACAAATAGTGATCGCCTTTTTGCATACATCCCCCGTTCACGTGGACACCTTTGCCCTGTTGATGCAGGTGTACGCGCCTGATTGCGGTGTTCGACATCTTGTTGATGAATCGCTGCTCAGGGATGCTCAGGTACATGGTGTTGAAGATGACGTCCTCATTGCGAGAGTGACGCACCGAATGAATGAGGCTTGGGCAAGCGATGCCAAAGTTGTGGTGTGCACATGCTCTACCATCGGCGGTATTGCCGAGAGGGTCGACGGACGAGGACGCTTTCTGCCGATGCGGATTGATCGTGCCATGGCCGACGAAGCGGTTGATTGTGGGTCACAAATCCTGATCGTGGCGGCGCTGGAAAGTACCGTCAGGCCGACGCAACAACTGGTCGAGAACTCCGCTGCGGTGCGAGGTCGATCCGTGTCGATTCGCACGATGGTTGTGCAATCCGCATGGCCGCATTTTCAGAGCGGAGACCTGCTGGCGTACACCTTTGCGATTGAACAGGCGATTGAACAGGCGATTGAACAGGCGATTCGCGATCAAGCCGGCGACGCCGACGTTGTTGTCCTGGCCCAGGCATCCATGGCGTCGGTTGCAAAGCGGTTCGACGGTGTCGGCATCCGGGTGCTATCGAGTCCAGAGTTGGGTGTACGTAAGGCGATTGAAGCGGCGCAGATCCGCTGAGCTTCTCAGCCGACTCTTTGTTGTGTCCGCATCCTGGAAACAAATGCCAGATGCCGGTCGTGATCACCCGCAAAGCGCAGAACAAGATGGCTCACGCCGGCGTTCACGAATTCTGCCAGCCACGCCTGCAGACCCTCCGGAACTCCGGCATAACAGGCCTGAACACGGCGCATCATGGCCACCGGGGCGGGTGCGTAATACTGACCCAGATAGGCATCCAGAATGCGCTCGGCTTCGAAGGCATCATCATGGAGTGAGATCGTGCAATACATCGCTCCGGTGACGGCGCCATCCCGGTTGGCACCTCGAGCGCTGGCTTGTACTTCTATCCAGCGTTCGCGCCACACCTGCGCATCGGGGCCGAGCGGAAACCAGCCGTCGAAGTGTTTCCCCGTTCGCTGTAGTCCAGGCAGCACGCTGGTTCCCATCCAGATCGGTGGTCCACCGGGCTGATAGGGTGTGGGGCCAAGCACCTGGCCGTTCAGCTGCCAGCGGCCGTTCCAGTGCACAGGCTCTCCCGTCCACAACGCACGACAGAGCCGCAACCCTTCGAGTGTCCGACCAAGCCTTGATTCGAACGGTATGCCAGCGGCGATGAATTCGGCACGAATTGCGGGTGTGTCGGCACCGATGCCGACACCGAGTATCAATCGGCCTTCGGTGATCTGATCCAGTGTGGCGACCTGTTGTGCCAGAACCACCGGATTGCGCAACACCGGCAGCAGGATGGCGGTACCAAGGCTGACGGCGGTGGTTCTGGCTGCGACGGCTGCAAGGATGGTTAACGGATCGTGGCGCGGACGGGCCAGCAATGAATCGCCCACCCACAACGAATCGAAACCGAGGGCTTGGGCATGTTCCGCCAATCGCAGCAGTTCGCGCGTTTGTGGCTGACCATTCATCACCCGTTCTCGGGTGGGCAGCAGATAACCTATGGAGACTGTCATGATTGGGAGTTCCGGAGGCCTTCATTCATTGATTTTCATACCAGGAGCTTATCGCTAATCTGCTGCCGGGCACACGGCGCTGTCACTGAATTGTCACAGTCTGATTGTCCGATGATGCGTGTTAACTGCTTTACGAAAAAAAAACCGGGGAAATCTCAGTGGTGCGGATCGGAATCAACGGCTTTGGACGCATGGGACGGCTGGCCTTGCGCGCCGGTTGGCAGAGAGCACCGCTCGAGTTTGTGCAGATCAATGAGATTGGCTGCGATGCACATGGCTCTGCGCACCTGCTCAAGTTCGATTCGGTTCATGGTCGCTGGCCGCACGCGTGTGGGAGCGAAACTGAGGCCGTCGTGGTAGATGGCACAGTCATGCATTATTCGATGCAGGCAGATCTCTCCGCGGTCGACTGGTCGGGTTGCGATATCGTCATCGAGGCTACGGGTAAGCACCACAAGCGTCCGGACACACTGCAGGATTATTTTCGTCAGGGGGTAAAAAAGGTGCTCGTTGCTGCGCCCACGGATGGCGCGCTCAATATGGTTTATGGGGTGAACGATCACTGGTACGAACCGGCGAACCATCACCTGGTGACGGCGGCGTCCTGCACAACCAATTGCCTGGCGCCTGTCGTCAAGGTCATGCACGAGACTATCGGCATCGTACACGGCAGCATGACGACCATTCACGACATCACTAACACACAAGCGCTGGTTGATACCGGTCACAAGGATCTCCGGCGTGGACGTGCAGCCGGTTTGTCACTGGTTCCAACCACCACCGGATCGGCGCGAGCCATCACGAAGATCTTTCCGGAACTGGAGGGCAAGCTGAATGGCCATGCGGTGCGTGTGCCGTTGCTCAACGCCTCGCTCACCGACTTCGTATTCGAAGCCGCAAGACCTGTGACGGCGTCGGAGGTCAATGGCCACTTCAAAGAGGCTGCTGCGGGATCGCTGGAAGGCATTCTGGGTTTTGAAGAGCGCCCGTTGGTGTCGGTTGACTACGTGAATGATCCTCGTTCGGCCATCATCGATGCGTTGTCGACCATGGTGGTGAACGGCACGCAGGTCAAAATCTATGCGTGGTATGACAACGAGTGGGGGTATGTTTCGCGAATGATCGATATCGCGCTCAAGCTTGCAAAGACACTCTGAGTTAACCTCAATTGGAAAGTATCTACGCAACCGAAAATGCTGCGCAGGGGTATTTAAGAGCTTCGGCGCGATTGACTGGAGAGAAGGTCAGGATCGCAGCAGAAATCAAACCGTAAGGTCACAACCAATGAGGTTGGCAGATTCAGCAATGGGACGTCGAACAAAAAACGTCCTGTGGGAGCGGTCTCCCGACCGCGATTGGACAGGAGAGATCGCGGTCAGGAGATCGCTCCCACAACTTTTCCAGATCGGGAGATCTCCCAGATCGCGGTCAGGAGATCGCTCCCACAACTTTTCCAGATCGGGAGATCTCCCAGATCGCGGTCTGGAGACCGCTCCCAAAAGAGACCACAAAGTCACAATACCCAATGTCTGTGGGAGCGATCTCCTGATCGCGATTTTTTGTAACGGTCCAAGCCGAAAGTCGGTACAGGATGAATCGTTGGGGCGGCGCTTACGTTGTGCATCTGCAACGTTACCGATTATTGTCGAATCAAGGTTAAGCATGGAGAGTTGAGCATGGCGAGTTGAGCCTGGATGCAGGCGTTCGCAGCTACCTGATCATCACGGCGGGTTATTGGGCGTTTACGCTGACCGATGGCGCGCTTCGTATGCTGGTAGTTTTGTATTTCCATCAGCTGGGCTATTCGCCAATCGAAGTCGCCATGCTGTTCCTGTTCTATGAGTTCTTCGGCATTGTGACCAATCTGTTTGGTGGCTGGCTGGGTGCTCGCATTGGCTTGAACCGAACCATGCATATCGGCATGGCCATGCAGATCATTGCGTTGTTAATGCTGACTGTTCCGGTGGGCTGGCTTTCCATCGCGCTGGTGATGACTGCGCAGGCACTGTCGGGCATCGCCAAGGACCTCAACAAGATGTCAGCCAAGGGGAGCGTCAAGTTTCTGGTTGGTGATGACGATGGTTCGCGCCTGCTGAAATTTGTTTCCGCGCTGACCGGTTCGAAAAACGCGTTGAAAGGCGTGGGATTTTTTGTTGGCGCAGCGCTGCTGGAACTCGCCGGGTTTCAGGGTGCCCTCTGGACCCTGGCCGCCATGCTGATGATCACGTTTGCCCTGGCCATGATCCTGCTCACGACCGAAATCGGCAAGCGGACGAACAAGCCGAAGTTCGCGGAGATGTTTTCGCGACAACGCGAAATTAACTGGTTGGCTGGTGCCAGACTGTTTCTCTTCGGTGCCCGTGATGTCTGGTTCGTCGTGGGACTGCCGGTCTTTCTGCATAGTGCGCTGG
>JAYSTS010000222.1:0-2389 GCA_043719475.1 Gammaproteobacteria bacterium
CGTACTCAACGAGCAGGATCGAGTTTTTGGTAGTGATGCCCATCAGCATCAGCAGCCCGATCATCGCCGGCATTGAAAAGTACTGATGCGCAATGATCAAGGCACCAAAAGCGCCGCCCACCGATAGCGGCAATGCAGAAAGGATGGTGATCGGCTGGAGGAAGTCCTTGAACAACAACACCAATACCAGATAGACACAGAGCACACCCGTCAGCATGGCGATGCCGAAACTGCCAAACATCTCCTTCATGCGTTCAGCTTCACCGTAATCAAGCTTCTGCACACCGACCGGCAAGTTACTCATGGACGGCAGCGCCGCAACCTGTGGCATGATCGCGCCAAGCGGTTGACCGCCAAGCTCGGCGTCGATGGTGATGTTTCGACTGCGATCCAGCCGGTCGATCTGCGCCGGACCGCTACCGAGTTCAAGCGTGGCAACGCTGCCGAGCGGTACCAGACCATGTCGACCAGGCACACGCAGTTGTTCAAGCGTTGCCAGATCCTGACGAGCCGACAGCGGTAGTTGCACACGTATGGCAACCTGTCGATCCGGCAAATTCAGCTTTGGCAACGACTGATCGTAGTCTCCTGCTGTCGCTACACGCAGCGTTTCACCGATTGCACTTGCAGTTACCCCCATTTCCGCAGCCCGAGCAAAATCTGGTGTCACCATCACCTCTGGCCGCATCAGACTGGCGGTAGAAGTCACGTTACCCAGACCCTTGATGCCACGCACATCCCGAGTCACGGCTTGCGCCGCAGCCAGCAAGGCAACCGGATCTTCACCCATGAGGACCAGCTGCAGCTTTTCACCATTGCCGCCATAGCCGATCGTGAAGCGTGCTCCAACGATGGTTCGCAGGCGCAACCGCAGTTCGTTTTCAATCGTTGTCTGATCACGTTCCCGCTCGCTGCGATCCTTGATCATGATGGTCAGATTGGCCTTTCGGATGTCACCGGAGGCGCCGCCAAAGCCTCCCCCGGAGCCGGGTCCACCCCCGGAACTCGGACTGCCGATGGCAGCCAACACCGAGCGAATTTCCGGAATCGATCCAGTAATCGCCAGCACCTGCTCAACCACTGCGTGTGTGTCTTCAAGTGTTGACCCAGGAGCCAGTTCAATGCCCAACCGTGTCTGCCCCTGGTCAGAGGGCGTAATGAAGCTGGTAGGCAACGTCAGCGCGATGCCAATCGAGCCAATGAAAAACAGGGTAGCAAACACCATGACCGCAAGGCGGTTGCGTAGCGCCCAGGCGGCTACACGCAGGTAGAGCAGCAGAATCTTCCCGTCTTTCTGCACTTCGTGGTGAGGTTTGAGGAATCGCGCAGCCAACATCGGCGTCAGCAGACGAGCAACCACCAGGGATGCAAGCACGGCGATGGTCGCCGTCCAGCCAAATTGTTTGAAAAACATGCCAGGGATTCCGGGCATCATCGCCGTCGGCAGGAACACCGCCACCAGCGTCATCGACGTCGCGATCACCGCCAGACCGATTTCGGTCACCGCGTCCTTGGTTGCTTCAAGCGGAGACTTGCCATTGCGTATATGACGCACGATGTTCTCGATCTCGACGATGGCGTCATCAACCAGCAATCCAATGACGAGCGACAGCGCCATCAGCGTGATCGTATTCAACGTGAAATCCGCGAAGTACATAACGGCGAATGTCGGTATCACCGACAGTGGTAACGCCGATGCAGACACCAGGGTTGCGCGCCAGTCGCGCAGGAAGATGAACACGACCACGATGGCAAGAAACGCGCCTTCATACAGCATGAGCATCGACGACCGAAATTCGGCGCGGATGCGTCGTACGGAGTCGCTGACCAGTTTGAATTCGACATTGCCATGCGCCGTGGCAAGTTCCGCCACTGCTGCCTCAGCGGATTCGGCAACCGTGACTGCACTGTATCCACGGGCACGGGAAATCTGGAAAGCGACTACCGGATCACCATCAAGCAGTGCGAGTTGCCGGCGATCGGCGCTCGTGTCGTGAATGGTCGCAATCTGATCCAGTCGTACATGCCGTCCATCGAGCAACGTGATGTCCAGGGCCGCGAGGTCTGCTGCACGCCCCACCACCGCCAGCGTGCGCAATGATTGGCGCGCGGCGCCAATCTCGGCATGTCCACCTGAAGACTGTTGCTGGATCTTGCGCAGCTGCCGCGAAACCTCACTGGCGCTGAGGTTGAGGGCCGCCAGTTGTGCTGGCAGCAATTCAATGCGTATTTCGCGATCGACACCGCCGACTCGTGTCACACGGCTGACACCCGGTGTTGCCAGCAGCTTGCGAGCAACGGTGTCATCCACAAACCAGGACAGCGCTTCTTCGTCCATGCGGCTGGAAGCAACTGAAAACGTGAGAATTGGCGGACCGACGACGTTGAT
>JAYSTS010000223.1:0-5068 GCA_043719475.1 Gammaproteobacteria bacterium
GCAGGCTGGTTCCGCCACAAGATCGAAACCCTGGACGACCTGCGCGGACTGAAGATCCGCTTCGCCGGCATTGGTGGCAAGGTCATCGAACAACTCGGCGCGTCGGTCACCATGTTACCGGGCGGTGAGATCTTCCAGGCTCTGGAAAAGGGCGCGATTGATGCGACTGAATTTGCATTGCCGGTGGTTGATCAAACGCTTGGCTTCGACCGGGTAGCCAAATTCAACTACTACCCTGGATGGCACCAACCATTCACCGCATCGCACCTGGTCATCAACAAAACACATTGGGAAACAATCGCCGATGCTGACAGAGCAATCATCGATACTGCATGCACGGCCGGCGTTACCCGCAACCTTGCCAGATCAGAAGGTCTGCAAGGCGCTGTCATGCTTGGCTTTCCTGCCAAAGGGGTGAGCGCCGAAACCCTTCCCATGGAAATACTCCGAGAGCTGGAGGCGGTGACTGCCAAAGTGCTGGACGCTGAAGCCGCAGACGATGCAGATTTCGCAAGGATCCTCGAATCGCAGCAGCAATTCCGCAGGGAATACGCGAACTGGAAATCCAAGGCCTATCTGCCGAGGGATTTCTGATGTATCCGGAAACCCCACTTTCACGCGTCGTTGATCGCTGGATGATCCACATCGGCAAGGCCGTAAGCTGGATCTGGCTGATACTGCTCGGCGTCATCATGCTGAACGTGGTGATGCGCTATCTGTTTTCTGAAGGTCGGATCGAGCTTGAAGAACTCCAGTGGCATCTCTATTCGATCGGCTTCCTGGTCGGCATGAGCTATGCCTACCAGGCTGACGCACACGTCCGGGTCGACGTCCTGCACGAACGTCTCCGGCCTCGCCTCAAGGCGTGGATAGAACTGTACGGTACGTTGTTGTTACTGATCCCCTTCATAACGCTGATCGTGATCTACGGTATCCCGTTCGTGACATCCAGTTTCGCAGTGGATGAGGTGTCATCTTCGCCCGGCGGGTTACCCAACCGCTGGCTTATCAAGTCTGCCCTGCCACTCGGGTTTGTCTTACTGGCGTTGGCGGTGTTGGCTCGCCTGTCACGCGTCTGGTCATTCCTCTTCCTGCAGGAGGATGCCGATGCCGCCAAATGAATGGTTGGCGCTGGCCATGTTCATCGGTTTCATCGTCCTGGTATTCGCCGGTTTCCCCGTAGCCTGGCTGTTGGGAGGCCTCGCCGTCGTATTTACTGCGTTGGCCATCGTGCTGGATGTCGACTTCAACCTGACCATCGGTGTGGACTGGAGCTACGCCTCGCTTTCGGTGGAGCGGATCTGGAACACCATGGAAAACTGGGTGATGGTCGCACTGCCCATGTTCATCCTCATGGGATTGCTGCTCGATCGGTCCGGTATCGCCCGCGATCTGATGACCAGCTTCGCACGGCTCTTTGGCAGCATGCGCGGTGGTCTTGCTATCGCTGTCACGTTGATCGGCCTGTTGTTGGCTGCCAGCACCGGCATTGTTGCATCATCAGTCATGCTGCTGGCGCTACTGGGTCTGCCTGTGATGCTGCAGCAGGGCTACGATCGATCACTCGCCGCTGGCACCGTAGCAGCGGTCGGAACGCTGGGCATCCTGATCCCGCCCAGCATCATGCTGGTGATGATGGCCGACCGGATGGCGATGAGTGTCGGTGATCTGTTTTTGGGGGCGGTGTTTCCCGGTCTGTTGCTCGGCATACTTTATATCGTCTACCTCTTTGCCGTCGGATTGATTCGGCCGGACAAGGCACCAGGTGGCGTCTACCCGCCGCTCGACTTCGGGGCCGTTGTCGACTTGTTCAAAGCCATACTACCGCCCGCCTTTCTTATCCTGTCGGTGCTCGGCAGTATTTTCTTTGGTCTCGCAACCCCGACCGAAGCTGCCGGTGTCGGTGCATTTGGTGCCTTGTTATTGGCGCTTTTCAAAGGTGCGCTCAACATGGTCGGCTTGCGCGACGTGCTGCAAGAAACCACACGCTCAACGGCCTACATCTTTGGCATCATGCTGGGTGCCACAGCATTTTCACTGGTGTTGCGAGGGCTTGGCGGCGACGAATTGATCGAGGGATGGCTCACCGGTCTGCCGTTCGGACCCACCGGCATCGTCATCACGATTCTGTTCGCCACGTTCATTCTCGGCTTTTTTCTCGACTGGATTGAGCTCACCCTGATCATTCTGCCGCTGGTCGCGCCGGTAGTGATCAAACTGGGCTTCGACCCGGTCTGGTTCACCGTCCTGTTTGCGGTTTGTCTGCAGACCAGCTTTCTCACACCACCCGTGGGCTTTTCGATTTTTTTCCTGAAAGGTGTAGCGCCTCCGGAAATCGATACACCAACCATCTATCGCGGGGTGGTTCCCTTCATCCTCCTTCAGTTGCTTGGTCTGATGATCGTCTTCAAGTGGGAGGAAATGGTGACTTGGCTTCCTGCACAGGCATACGGAACAGGTGGATAACAGCATGACGATGTACAAGGCGGTCGCGGAAAATCACGCACACACCAGTGAAAATCGAATCCATAGCGACGACGTCGCAGCGCGTCTCGGCTTTCGTGGTGCGCTGGTACCGGGTGTTGCCGTATATGGCTACATGACCCACCCGCTGGTAGAAAAACTCGGCGCCCAATGGCTGTCACAGCACGCGACCAGTGTTCGCTTTCTGAAACCCGCTTACGAAGGGGATGAACTGCGAATTGAGCTGAAGACGTCGCACGACAAACACGAGATCACCTGCATCGGTCCGCGTGACGAACTGCTGGCGGTCCTTCATTCTCGCCTTGCGCCCGATCTATCCGCTCAGGTCAAACCCGCCGTCTTCGCACGATCACCATTGGTGCGAGAACGTCTCGAGATCGCCTGGGACACCATCGATTGCGAGCGACCGCTGCCAGTGTGGCGATGGGACGCCAATCAGGAACAAAACACCGACTACACCTCCCAGGTCACCGACTTTTTGCCAGTGTACAAAGAATTCATACATCCACACTGGGCGCTGGCGACCGCCAACTATGGTCTGGTTCGTGAATTCATCATGCCGGCCTGGATTCATGTCGGCAGCGAAATCGAGCAATACCGTCCATTCAAAGTCGGCACGCAGATCAACGTGCAGGCAGCACCGATGGAGAGGTGGAAAAAGAAGGGCCACGAATTCGTTCGTCTGGCGATTCACTATGAGGACAACGAAGGTCCATTGTCAGTTGTCCAACATACCGCGATCTTCCGGGTGGCCGGTGTATGAAAATCGGTGTGCTGGCTTCGCATGCTGGCTCCACGTTGCAGGCAGTATTGGATGCAGTCAACGACCGTCGACTCGATGCACGTGTTTGCATCGTCATCAGCAATAATAGCGGCAGTGGCGCACTGCTCCGCGCCACCTCGATGGGGATTCCAACCGCTCACATCAGCGGCGTAACCCATCCCGATGACAGCGCGCGGGATACGAGCATGCGGGACATCCTGCTCGATCATCAGGTTGATCTGGTCCTGCTCGCGGGTTACATGAAGACCATTGGCTCCGCTACGCAAGCCGCATTCGACGGGCGCATCATCAACACCCACCCGAGCCTCCTGCCAAAGTTCGGCGGTGCTGGATTCTACGGATTGAAAGTGCACGCGGCAGTCATCACCGCCGGCGAGAACGAATCTGGTGCTACCGTTCATCACGTCAGTGGCAGCTACGACACCGGCGCGATCATTGCCCAGCAACGAGTTGTTGTTGTTGAAGGAGATACCCCCGAGTCGTTGCAAGATCGTGTCAAGGCAGTCGAGCAAAACCTGCTGCTAAAAGTGTTGTCCGACTGGTCTGCCAGAACAGAGAAGACAACACGCGCCGCGAGAGGAATTGCTGGATGAGCGACGGTCGACGCCCGCTTGATGGCATTCGGGTCATTGAAGTAGGCCAGCTGCTCGCAGGCCCGTTTGCTGGCACGTTACTGGGATACTTCGGTGCCGAGGTCATCAAGATCGAACCACCAGGTGAAGGCGATCCGATACGCGGCTGGCGTACGCTCGACGAACGCGGCACGTCGTGGTGGTGGTATAGCCTGGGGCGAAATAAAAAATCCGTGACCGTGAATCTGCGATCGGAAGCGGGACGTAACATCGTGCGACAGCTAGTCGAGACCGCCGATGTAGTGATCGAAAACTTCAAGCCAGGCACCATGGAAAAGTGGGGCTTGGGGCCTAAAGTCTTCAAGACCACCAATCCGCGTCTGATCTACTCACGAATCTCTGGTTACGGGCAGACCGGTCCGAACGCGCACAAACCGGGTTATGCCTCGGTAACAGAAGGTTTCAGCGGCTTCCGACACCTCAACGGATTCCCGGGTGAAGCGCCGGTGCGGCCAAACCTCAGTCTCGGCGATACGGTTTCAGGTTTGCATGCGGTGATTGGAATTCTATTGGCCATCGTCGGACGCGAACGTGTCACCAAGGGCGAGGGGCAAAGTGTTGATATTGCCTTGTATGAATCCATGTTCAATCTCATGGAAGGTGTGCTACCTGAGTATTCCGGCGCAAATCAGGTGCGTGGCGCATCCGGGACCACGATCACGGGGATCGTTCCTACAAATACCTATGCCTGCGCCGATGGTAAATACGTCGTCATCGGTGGCAATGGCGATTCGATCTTCATCCGTCTCATGAAGGCAATCGGTCGCAGTGACCTCGGCTCGGACCCTGCCTGCGCAGACAACAAGGGCCGGGTTGAAAATCAGACGCGCATCGACAAGGCCATCGACACCTGGACCCGTACCCAGACCGCGGCCCAGGTGATGGTTGCCCTCGAAGCCGCCGATGTGCCAGTCGGTTTGATCTACAGCATCGAGGATGCTGCGCGTGATCCGCACTATCAGGCACGCGGCATGTTCGAGACTGTCGACACACCCTCCGGCGTTCTCGACATACCCGCCATCTTGCCAAAGCTTGAGCTGACGCCAGGTAGAACTGATTGGGCTGGGCCAGAAGTTGGTGCCGATACCGATGCGGTGCTGGCACAACTTGGTCTGCGCAGCGAGGACATCGCGACACTGCGGACCCGCGGCGACATTTGAATTTCGTA
>JAYSTS010000224.1:0-5054 GCA_043719475.1 Gammaproteobacteria bacterium
GACACGCGGTTACCGACTGCACCTTTTTCATCTTCCCTGCGAACGCTCACCGGGCAGGCAACACGCAGGAACTGATCCTTCACATCGACTCCGAGTGCCTGCATATAGCGTGCGGCTGCTTCGGAAACGACAGTGAGTACGAGGTCGTTGATCGTTCCGCCCAGCACACGCCGAACATCCCTGACAACCGCAAAGTCGTGTTTTATCCAGCGAAAACGCCGTTTCGGTCCAACGGCACCGGCATTAAAAGGGGCGGTAATCGCTGGCCGAAGCATGAAGTTCATCATCAACTGTGTCGCCGTCGCCATGAGTTCTCGCCGATCTCCCGAAGGACGCGGCTCAGGCTGTGCAAACCGCGCCGTCATCTTCTCGATATTTTCCTGGATGGCTTCCGTCATCAATGCTGCGGGTGACGGCAGAGGCACAGGTTTCCAGGCTTTGGAGGGCGGCGTGGGAGAAGCCGCATTCGGATCCATATCGAAGAGGATCGTCGACAGTTCCACACCCGAGACACCGTCGATCATCGCGTGGTGGACCATCTGCAGCAGCAGGGTTTTACCGGCGACACCCTTGATGACGTGGAACTTCCACAGTGGCTGGTTGCGGTCAAGCATCGGCTGGTTCAGGACCATGGCCGCATCCACGCCTTCCCACAACGTGCTGCCAGCAGTCACTTCATGCAACAGAACGTGATTGGCGAGTTTGAATTCCGGATCATCGACCCACTTGGGGTGCGCGAGATTGAACGGAACAAACATCAGCCGCTTATAGAAACGCGGCATCAGATGCATGCGGGCGCTGACATGTTCAAACACGGCGTCGAAGGCGAGCTCCCCATCGACAACAAAGAGACTGGCGACGTGTGTCGGGCCACTCGCTGTCTCGGTGTACACAAAGGACGCATCAGTTCCAGAAAGTCGCATAATTTCCTCCTGCGGGGGTCAGTGTGCGGAAAACGATTGCCTGGGTCTATCGATTAAACGCGACTCAACCACGTCACCAGCCGGGTCGCCATCAGTGGGGGCTTCCGGTGAAGGGGCGACTGGCGGGCTACACCTCGCATTCCGGCTTGTGTTTCCGCCCGGCCTCCCTATGCTCGACCCGACCATGTTCACCCTCTACCACCATCACGACCTGTCTCGACTCGCCGACGTTCTGACCGTGTTGCGACGAACCAGCGCGCTTTCTCCACTGGCGACAGATTCCGTGCTGGTGCCAAATATTGGGCTCGGACGCTGGCTGAAGATGCACATCGCCGAGCGCGATGGCGTCAGCGCTAACATCTCAACGGCGTTACCGGCACCATTTTTCTGGCAACTCGTCGCGGACAGCCTGCCGGGTGATCGCCCGGACAGCTCCGCCTACCGCCGCGAGAACCTGCGCTGGCACCTCTATGTGCTGATGCCGAAGCTGGCCGATGAAGTTGCAGAGGTAGGCAGCTACCTGACCGGAGCGTCGCTGGAACTGCGTCGCTGGCAACTGGCCGAACGCTTGGCCGACCTGTTCGATCAATACCTGATCTATCGCCGCCAGATGTTGATGGATTGGGAGCGCGGCGAAAGCGAAGACAGTCCACCGGCCAACTGGCAGGCGCCCGTCTGGCGGCTGCTGGTCGCCCACCTCGGACCCAATCACCGGGCACGGCTGCTGGGTGAGTTTGTCCAACGCATCGTTTCTGGCGCGCCGATGAATACCGACAGCTGGCCGAAGCGGCTCTACTGTTTCGGACTCGGCAATCTGCCACCGGACTATCTGCGTCTGTTGTATGCAATAGCGGGCCACACGGATGTCCACTTTCTGATGCACAATCCGAGCGACATCTACTGGGGCGATATCGAAAAGCGCCCGACGCCGCGTGATGTACTGCTCGACGGCGAACCACTGCCCGGCGAGGACATGGTGTTTAACGGGCATCCTCTGCTGGCAAGCCTCGGCTATGCTGGTCGCGATTTCCTGCGCTTGATCTATTCCGACGAGTTCTCTGACATCCGCGAGCTTGAACTCGGCGAGGTGCTCACCTACACACCGCCCGGAGACGAGTCGTTGTTGCATCGTTTGCAGTCCGGTGTGATCCGGATGGAGGCAGGCACCACTGCGACCGAGATCGACACAGACGATCATTCACTGCAGGTGCACGCATGCCACGGGATCCTGCGCGAAGTTCAGGTTCTGCATGATCAGTTGCTCGGCCTGCTTTCGCGTGACCCCACGCTGCAACCCCGCGACATCATCGTGATGACCCCTGCGATTGCCGACTTCGCGCCCGCCATCGAAGCGGTGTTTGGCAGCGCCACGGGACTGATGTCGATTCCATTCAACACATCCGATCAACCCCGGCGTGGTAACCACCCGATTGTCCTCATCTTTCGTGCCCTGCTCGACTTGCCACTCTGGCGGTGGACAGCCAGTGAACTGATCGGGCTGGTCAACGTACCGGCGGTGATGAGACGGTACGATCTGGAGAGTGTCGAGGTTGCCAATCTGCAACGATGGATCGCCACTGCCGGAATCCGTTGGGGGATTGACGCCGACCACCGCGAGCAGTCTGATGCCGGGCATTGGGCGCAGAACAGCTGGTCGTTCGGGCTTGATCGCCTGCTGATCGGCGTCGCGATGTCGGACCCGGACACGCTGGCAGCTGGCGTTGCTGGCGTCGTCGATCTCGAGGGTGGCGCGACTGCGGCGCTCGGTCAGTTGTGGCTGTTGATCGAGCGACTCAAACAGTGGCGCAAGATCCTGCCTGCTCAGGCCTCGGCCATGGTCTGGCAGGAGCGTCTGAACACCCTGTGCGCCGAAGTCTTTCTCGCCGATAACGACGATCGCGACGAACAACGGGCCCTGCAGACCGTCTTCGAAGCCATCGCTGCCTTCAGCTGCGCAAATGACGCCATCGCTGACACGCCCTTGTCATGGGAAGCAGTACGCGAAATCATCGATGGCGAACTTGAAGACAGTGGAGCACGCCAGCCTTTCCTTGCCGGAGGCGTCAGCTTCTGTGGGTTGGTACCTTTGCGTACAGTGCCCTTTCGCGTGGTGTGCCTGCTCGGCATGAACGAGGGAGTTTTTCCACGTCAGGATCGTTACCGTTCGATCAACCTGATCCGCCAACATCCACACCTGGGCGACGCCAGCGCACGTGATGACGACCGCCTGCTGTTTCTGCAATGGCTGTTGGCCGCACGCGATGTGTTCTACCTCAGCTACACCGGTCAGGACACCAGCAGTGGTGAGGCTATGGAGCCGTCCACGGTCGTTGCAGAACTGCTTGATTTCATCGTGCGCCACCAGTTTGCGCAGGACAAACGAACCAACGCACGCGAAGGACTGATTACCCGCCAACCCATGCAGCCATTCAGTCCGCGCTACTTCAGCGCAGCCACAGGCATCAGACCGATCGATCCTCGTGTTTTCACCTTTCGCAGCGCATGGCGCGCTGGCACCCAGGCGTTGTTCAGTACGCGTGGCACGTTGCCTGTGTTTGTTGACGGCAGCCAGGCGTCGCCGACCGACGTTGTGGTACTCGGGCTCGATGAACTGAAGCGTTTTTTTGATCATCCGGCCAAGTACTTTCTGCGCGAAGTACTGCAACTCGACATGGAAGTTGAATCACACGTCGTCAATGATGACGAGGCGATTACCATCTCCGGACTGGACAAATACGGACTGCGCCAAAACCTTTTCGCTACAGCTCGCGCCTCGGGCCCGCTGGCCGATGAACCCACCCCGCTCATCCGGGCACAAGGTGTTTTGCCACCAGCTCCTCTGGACCGCGAGCCGTACAAAAAACTTGCCGTGCAGATGAACAAACTGTGGTCGATGTGGCACGACTCACGTTCAGACCGTGAACCCGAAGTGGTCGCGATCGACCTGTATTTGAACCATGGCATGCGTGTGATCGGACGAGTAGGCGACGTTCGCCCGGAAGGGTTGTGCCGCATCGAGCCAAGACAACTGCATGCCAGCCAGCTGCTGGCCCACTGGATCGACCTGTTGGCAGTGGCTGCCACCGGCCGCACGGTTACGCTTGCGTGTTGCGGTTTCTCTGGTGACAGTGACGGCGACGGTCAACTTGACCTGCGCCTGGGTACCATCGACGCGCCTACTGCGTTTATGTATCTGCAATCGCTAGCCGATCTGTATTTCGAAGGGCAGCGACGCCCCCTGTTATTTCTTCCCGGACTCGGTGCAAAGTTCATCGAACACCTCAGTGGAGAAAAACCACTCACTGCGGATGCGGCGCTCGACAAGTGCAACAGCAGGCTCACCAACGATTTTCAAATCGCTTGGGAGAAGAATGATGTCTGGTTCGCGCCATTGCTGGCCCAGAACCCTCACCCGCTCGGTGACGATGCAGCCACAAGCGAACTCTGCCGCGTCGCCCTGGATGTGATCGAGCCCATGCTGAACACACTGTCGCAAGTGGAAAAAGATGACTGGCTCCAAGCAGTAGCCGCAGACGGCGGGTTGCAGCGATGAAACGCGAGTCCTTCAATCTTCTCGATTTTCCTCTCGATGGCCTGCGCCTGATCGAGGCCAGCGCCGGCACCGGCAAGACCTTCAGCCTGGCAGGTCTCTACCTGAGACTGCTGATTGAAAAACAGCTCAACGTGCGAGACATCCTGGTGATGACATTTACCCGCGCGGCAACCCAGGAATTGCGTGAGCGGATCCGCACTCGTCTCACCAATGCGGCATTGATCGCGGCGGACTCTGCAAACGCTGAGCACGACAACCGCGAACATGACGTCGCGCTCGCTATCATTGACAAAGCGTCCAACCACGAGCCACGAGCCAGTATTGCACGCCGACTACGCGATGCTGCCGCACGCATGGACGACGCAACGATCAGCACCATCCACTCGTTCGCACAACTGGCCGCCCAGGAAAACGCTTTTGACTCCGGCCTGCCATTCGACCGCGGCACGCAGGTGGACGACGTGAAGTTGCAACACCAGGCCATCACCGATTACTGGCGCAGCCAGGTATTCGGGCAGCCACAAGCGATGGCAACGGCGTTTCTCGAGTTATGGCCAACACCGAAAAAACTCGAAGAG
>JAYSTS010000225.1:0-13671 GCA_043719475.1 Gammaproteobacteria bacterium
AGCCCGACCCTATGGGTGTTCTCGCCACCACTGATCATCAGGCGTTCTTCAACCGGACTGAAACCGTCCCGGGATACGCGGATCACAACCTCGCCGACCGGTAACTTGACACCTGCTCGATACCTGATATCGGAATCCACGATCTCCACACGAGCGCCTTTTGGTGCACCGACAATCGTCAGGCTCCCATGTGGATCGACGTTCAGATCCTGATTGACTTCAAGCGTTGCGCCGGCTTTGAGTGTCACTTCCTTCGTGAAGGCTTTGCGCTCCGGTAACCCCATGACAATCTGATGCACACCAGACTCGATTTCCAGACGCGTCGGTGTCACGTTCGGCAACCGCTCACCATTAACGTCGACCCACGCGCCTCGCGGATTGGAGACAAGCACCAGCGCTCCCATGCCAGGCTGCATGACGGCGTGATGCTCAAGATGGTTGCCAACTGCAACGCTGACCTGCTGCTCATACGGCGCAAAGTAGGAGTGTTCCACCAGGATCAGATGCTTGCCGGTACCGACGGGTTCATTCCGGACAGGCGACCGACCGATGCGCCGACCGTCGATCCATACCAGACCATCCGGCGGATCTGACGTCACGGAAATGGTTGCCGTACCAAAGCGTTGCCAGCCAATCACTACCGCGACGAGCACGCCGATACCGATCAGCCACCAGAGAGATGAACGCATGAGTTGTACTTCCTGCAGATGGGCGCCAGTATGCCGGCATGAACGAAAAACCGCCAAAACCACTGGACTATGGCTTTCACACACATGGCTTTCATACCCGAGCCGTGCATGCGGGCGCCCGACCGGACCCGACCACGGGCGCGCGCGCGTTGCCGATCTATCAGACCACCAGCTTTGTGTTTGAAGACAGCGAGTCGGCAGCGGCTTACTTCAACCTGCAGGAGTATGGCAACACCTATTCGCGCATCATGAATCCTACCGTTGCCGCGTTCGAAGAACGCCTGGCGAATCTGGAAGACGGGGTCGGCTCGGTGGCGTTCGCGAGCGGCCTTGCAGCACAGGCGGCCGTGTTCGTGACCTTGTTGGAGCCCGGTGATCACGTGGTCGCCTCCGGAGCGCTATACGGAGGCACTGTCACCCAACTCAAACACCTGCTGCGCAAACTCTCGGTGGATCTGACCTTCGTCAATCCGGATGAACCCGGTGAATGGTATGCAGCACTGCGACCCAATACCAAGCTGCTGTTTGCTGAGACCATCGGCAATCCTGGTGGCAACGTGCTCGACATCCAGGTCGTCGCCGACATTGCTCATGCACACGGTTGCCCACTCATCATCGACAATACCTTTGCCACCAGCTACCTGTGTCGACCATTCGAGTACGGTGCCGATATCGTCGTGTACTCCGCGACCAAGTTCATTGGCGGCCATGGCACCAGCCTCGGTGGCGCGGTAGTCGACAAAGGCACGTTCGACTGGTCCAACGGTCGCTTCCCGATCATCGCCGAGGCTTCACCGGCCTACCACGGCCTCAAGTTTCACGAGACCTTTGGCACCTACGGTCTGCTCATGAAACTGCGCACAGAAACGCTTCGCGATCTTGGCGCCGCGCTATCACCGTTCAATGCATTCATGCTGGCTCAGGGCCTGGAAACATTACCACTGCGCATGCGCCAGCATGTCGCCAACGCCAATGCGGTGGCGGCGTTTCTCGCAAAGCATCCGCGTGTATCACGCGTGAGTCATCCCGGCCTACCCGGTTCGGATTACGCCGCTCTAGTGGCTCGTTATCTGCCGCGTGGAGCCGGTGCTGTGTTCTGTTTTGATATAGAAGGCGGTCGCGACGCAGGAGTCCGATTCATAGCCGCATTGAATCTATTTTCGCACCTCGCCAACGTCGGCGATGCCAAGAGCCTGGTCATCCATCCGGCGACGACCACCCATCGGCAACTCGGCGATGCAGAGCTTGCCGCAGCAGGAATCGGTCCTGGCACGATTCGACTGTCGATTGGCATCGAAGATGCACCGGACCTGATCGCTGATCTGGAGCAGGCACTGGCCGCATCTTCAGGGAGCTTGTCATAATCGATCTCACTCCATACCAGGATCCACACCTCATCCAGGCGGCCCTCGCCTGCCGGCGGATTGCGGTTGTTGGTTTGTCACCCAATGCGCTGCGCGCCAGTCATTTTGTTGGTTATTACCTGGCACGGCACGGTTATGAGGTTGTACCGGTCAATCCACGCGAGACCTCGATCTTTGGCCGCCAGTGTTATCCGGATGTCACGGCGATACCCGGAGGCGTTGATCTCATTGACGTCTTTCGTGAACCCGCCGCCGTTCCGGACATTGCCCGGCAGGCCGTGGCGATCGGCGCGAAGTTCCTGTGGCTTCAGTACGACGTGATTTCGCCGGAAGGCATAGCCATCGCCGAAGCGGGTGGCATGCAGGTCATCGTCGATCGCTGCATCAAGATCGAACATGCACGCTACTTCGGACGCATGCATGTCCTCGGGTTCAACACCGGTGTGATCTCGGCAAAGCGCAACCTTGGCGTCTGAAGCGGCATTCATCAGTGCCCATGTAGCGCCTTCCATGCAGTGTACTCAGACGGCCGCAAGCCATAGCGCGCGAGGACTCCTTCGTGCAGGCGCCGGAGCTCTTCGACAATCAGCGCCTGAACGTCAGCACTCTCTCGCTCTTGGACACGCTCTGCCACTGATCTCCGAATGCTGGTGAACGGGTCAAGCTCTGGATGCCTGATAACCTCGCGAATGGTCTGTTTGATCAGGTCACGCCAGGCCAGGCGAAGTGGATCCGGTTCCACCAGGTCTTGCTTGATGGCCAGATACTCCTGTGTCGAGCGCTCGTAGGCCCAGACGTAAAGGTCGCGTAGCAGCTCCACGCGAGTCATCTCGTACACGCCGAGTGTGGCACGACTGTAGGCCTGCTCCGGTACGCCCAGAAATGTCAGCGGACACAAATTGGCACGGAACAGCGGCAGATTCGCAGCCAGTCGAGACGTGCGTTTATTGACGTCGGCAAAAGGCTGCAGGTAGGGCAAGTGCACCATCATGAAGAAGGACTGCTCGAAAGGGTCACGTTTTAGCCTCAATTGGAAAAAAATTACGCAACCGAAAATGCTGAGCAGGGTATTCAGTGCTGCGGAACGATTGACTGGAGAGAAGATCGGTATTGCAGCGGAAATCAAACCGTAAGGTCACAATCCATGAAGTTGGTAGATCCAGTCATGGGACGTCGAGTAAATGCGCCCTGGACGATCTCCCGATCTCGAACCGTTGGTTCCGTGACTTTGTGGGAGCGATCTCCTGATCGCGATCTTCGATGATACCGACAATCGCAGTCTGGAGACCGCTCCCAAACACTCTCGATGCCGATGCCTGTGGGAGCGATCTCCTGATCGCGATTTTCCACTCGGCATCGCGGTCGGGAGACCGCTCCTACAAGGGGGAGGACCGCCCGACGCCTCGACGAGTTGTACGTCGGAAGCGGTACCGATTATTGTCGAATCAAGGTTAGGTTGGCCTTGTTGAGCCGAGCATCCAGAGCGTCTTCGATTTGCTGCGACGTGGACAGCGGGCGAAAGACGTTTTTGCCTATCTCGACGGCGTGCAAACGAATTTGCCCCTCATCCGCCGGGTTAGGCAACAAGTTTTCCGACAGGGCGCTGTGCAGATTCGTCAAGGTATAGCGGTTGAACTCGGCGGTATCGATGTTGTCGAGCAGCAGTTCGATCGCTGACTATAGTGCGGTCTAGGAAGTCACGCTGATAGCCCACAGGTCTGTGCGCCCCCGGTGGCTGATTGATGTAAGCACGAATGCCCTGGCGGTCAGCAGACCAGGGATAAAGACCGGGAAAATATCGGATCTAGTGCTCAGAGGGCAAAACCAGCCCGGATGCTGTTCAACAATTCAGAAGTGGATGACATCGCGATGTTGGCGCCGTTTGAGATGTTTGTGGCGCAGTTATGGCGCAGTTCCCCTCGATCTGCGCCAGGAAGATTCCTAACCGATGGTCTTGGCAGCCTCACAGAACGCCGCCACCGCTTCAATCAGATCTCGACGCCGCTCTTCCCCAACACTCTCTGAAAAACAGAAGGACAAACGGAGTTGATTGAGCCCTGCCCGTGGATCACGTGCACGTGCATCGCGCGGATAGAAGTCATGCATCGGAATCGCCACGATTCCATATTTCGACACCAGGTTCTGGGTGAATGCCTCATCGGTACAAACATGCGGGCGCAGGAATGTGAAGACGGTAAAAAAGCCGGCCTCCGGTATCGTCCAGTGGAAACGATCCTGGTGCGCGCCGAGGCCTGCTTCGAATCCGTCCAGCAGCAACTGGCGATTCTCCCGATACACCCCGAGCTTGTTCTCTGCCAATGGCCACATCGACGTACGCGGCTGAAAGTTATCGTCATGCAGCAACGCCTCGAAGCCACGCAAAGCACCCGGATTCTGGAACAGGATTGCTGCCGCTGCTTCCGTCAGCGCAAGTTCCGTGAAGGACACGTCCCTGCCATCTTCAATGGTCAGTCGCGCCGCCGAGTAGACGAAGCCGATACGCGGCCCAGGAAAACCGATCTTCGATCCCGTGAAGAGATGGATGGTCTGTTCGGGTGCAAGACCAATGAAAGGCTTTGGTCGCCGTTCGGCTTCGGCAAAGCTGATATAGACATAAGGCGCATCTTCGAGGATGAGGATGCCCTCCTCCTTCACCACCTTGAGAATTTCCAGGCGACGACGATCGCTGAACGAAAAACCAGCCGGGTTGTGGCCGTCAGGAATCGTGTAATAGAACGGCACAAAAAAGCCGTCTGCTCGCGCTTTGTGAATCTGTTCGCGCAACCGAACGGGATCAGCGCCTTCACTGTCCATCTCGACGCTGTAGATCCGGGCGTGCTGACAAAGCTCCGCACGGGCCGTGAACCCGGCATACGTCGGTGCATCGGTAATGTAGGCGACCGGCTTGCCCGCATGCTCGAACAGCGAGCAGACCAGATGAATGCCACCGGTTGCACCGACTGTGGGAATGAGGCTGTCCGGCTTCATCGCCACACCCCAGTCGCCACCATAGGCCGCAGCAAAAACTTCACGCGCACGTCGTGGCCCAAGCGTATCGGTATAAGAGAACGATTCGCGCAGATACTCCGGCAGCGTAGTCGGATCGTTGCGACGTTCAAGGGCATCCAGATGCTGGAAGTAGCGCTCCTGGTGCACGAGGAAGCCCCGTGGATCAGTCACCTCGGGATGCGGGTAACCTGCGCCAAGATGGTGGATCTTCAGCCCGTTGCGTTCGGCTGCAACCCGCAGACCAGGCAGCGAGGCCGCCATCTTGCGGGTAACAGAAACGCCTTGCAGGCGGACATTGGGTGCTTGCAGATTGGTCATGACAGATCTCGCGTCAACTCACGGGCGGCCTTCGGCTGTGAACAGCACGCGGGACTACTGTGAAGGAGGCGGGAGTTTACCTTTCCTCGCACGCCCGCTGCGAGGCTTCATCTGTTCACGCAGACGTGCTGCCGCCGACTCCTCCTGCAACTTGCGATAACTCGCCAATCGGCGAGGATCCAGGTGACCGCTGCGGATCGCGCCTTGCACGGCGCAACCCGGTTCGGCCTGGTGCCGGCAGTCGCTGAACCGACAGGTCGCAGCCAGTTCAAGCACATCATCAAATACGACCTCGGGTTCTGCTGTGGTCTCGATGACACCCAATTCACGAATGCCCGGGCTGTCGATCACCAGGGTGCCATCTGGCAGGACATGCAGGGATCGATGCGAAGTCGTGTGACGTCCACGATCATCACTGTCCCGACTGGCACCCGTGCGCTGCAGGCTATTGCCCGCGAGCGTGTTGAGCAGTGTCGATTTCCCGACTCCGGAAGAGCCTAGCAAAGCAATCGTTCGTCCAGGTCCGCACCACTGTTTTAGCTGATCGATCACTGCTGGATCGTGTGCGTTGACCGTCACCACCGACAGATCCGCACCCAGTGACTGCGCCAACGCGACGAATGATGGGAGATCGCCAGCGAGATCTGCCTTGGTCAGCACCAGGACGGGGGCTACGCCCGCTTCACGGGCGAGGGCGAGATACCGCTCCAGGCGCGACAGATTGAACTCATCGTTACAGGCGGTGACGACCAGAAGCGCATCTACATTCGCGGCAATGGCTTGCGCAGCGCCACCATGGACTTCGCGGCGTTGCAGCAAATTGTGTCGGGTAAAGAGATGCAGAATTTGAGTGCGGGCCGCGTCAAGCTGAACCCAGTCACCAACCGTCGGGCGCTCAGTGGTCTCATCGCGAAACCACTTCCCCCCCAGCGGCAGACGCAGGTCCGCATCGCGAGTTCGAACCGTAACCCCGGTGCGCTGCACTTCGATGACTCGGGCAACGTCGGATGCATCTGAATTTTCCAGCTGATCGTGAAACCACGTCGACCAGCCCAAAGCCTGGAGAGAAGCAGGAGAGGAGTTGGTGATGGATCAGTCCCCGAACAGAATGGCGAGATAGCCGTTCAATTCGCGCCGGCGCTCCTCCCAATCCGGCATGTAATCCCGCATCAGGTTGTAGAAGCGCGGGCCGTGGTTGTGCACTTTCAAATGACACAGTTCATGGAGTACGACGTACTCGATGAGCGATTCCGGCACTTTGACGAGGTGCGTATTGAAGGACAGATGCCCATCGACACTGCACGATCCCCATTGGCTGGTCATGAACTGATGCCGCCAGGACTGCAAACGATTGGCAACCCAGGGCAGGCTCTGCCAGCGATCAATCTGTTTGGCAAACTGGCGCGACGCACGTGCCACGTACCACGGCTGTACCAGTTCACGCACCTGACGTGCTGCCGGCGCATAAACTTCCAGCACCTTGCCAACTCTGTGCACCACACGATCGTCGCTGGAAATCCACTGGATGGTGAGTTGTTCGCCAAGATAAGGGACGGCGCAGCCATTGGCGATACGCGCCGGAGGATGCATGCGGGACTCTTCACGCACCTTGCGCAGGCGATAACGAATCCAGCGCAGATTTTCCTGCACCATGGTCTGCAAGGTGGCCCGCTCCACACGCGGCGGTGTATCCAGAATAAGCCGACCATCGGGCTGAAAAAGAAAGCCAACGTTGCGTTTGCGACGCTGATTTTCCCGCCACTCGATCACCAGATCTTCGATTCGAAACTCTCGTTTCAAGATGGTCTGTCCTATACCGCCCCCCGATGCGAGGCGAAATTGTACTCAAACAAATTCGTTGTGCATGATTCCTGGTAAAAGAAAGTTCCGGAAAAAAAAGTTCCGGAAAAAAAAGTTCCGGAAAAAAGAGTACTGATCATTTCACCGGTAGTACCGGACGATGCACCGGGAAGTGTCGGTTCTCGCGGGCCATATTGACGACACCGTGATAGCCAGGTTGCTCGGCCAGGCGCTGCAACTGCATGCGGGTGACGTTCATGAGATCAAATTCCCCGGCTGCATTGCGGGCGAGGGCTTCGGTCGGCGAGATCCAGCGGCTGTCGACAGTCTCCCATTCGTCGTGTCGGCCAACCTGCTCGGGAGGTGTTTGAGCAATGAAAAAGCGGGTGTCGAAGCGCCTGGGTCGACCGAGCGGGGTAATAAACCGGTTGTAGAAGTGGACGTGATCCACCGCCAGCCTGAGCTCTTCCCGTTCGCAGATTGTTAGCAAAGAGATCTTGCCGTCATTGAGCGGTTGGCGATACGCCTGCAATCGCTCGAAACGAGCCTGGTCCTGATAAGTGACCAATCGATCGTTGCTGTCATAGGCCAATAACAGACCAGCCTCTTCGAAGGTCTCACGAATGGCGGCAATCCAGAACCCGCGCCACTCGTCTCCCAATGCTCCCTGCTGTGCGGCCTGCGCCTCGGAAGGTCCACGTCGCCAGGCATCATATTTGTGCAGGTGGTCATCCCCATCGACTCGCCCACCCGGAAAGACATACATGCCACCTGCAAACGCCGACTCACTGGCTCGCTTGAGCATGAATATCTCGAAGCCCGCACTGGCCTCGCGAACGATGATGACCGTTGCCGCCGGTCGAATGGGTTGTACCGGCATCTGTGGCTCTTTCACTTTGCTCCCTCTCTCGCATAATCTCTGGTTAGTGTATCCGGGAACAAGAGTGGTTCCGGGAACATCAGAGTTTGTCAGGGAACAATGGAGCGGGACAATGAAGATCAGCGTCGAGTTTCCAAGTGTGGCCTACCGAGAAGGGCCTGCCGGTGTGATTCGCCTGGCCAAGGCCATCGAAGACATCGGCTACGACCAGATCGATATGTTCGATCATGTCATCATGGGTTATCCAACCGACACTCGCGCAGCACCGATGTATCCACCGCAGATGCCGATCATGGAGGCGTTGATGATGCTCTCCTATATCGCCGCGGTGACCACACGTGTTGGTCTGGGCACTGAAGTGCTGGTGTTGCCACAGCGACAACCGACCCTGGTGGCCAAGCAGATCAGCACGCTCGATACCTTGTCTGGTGGTCGGGTGCGACTCGGCGTCGGTGTTGGCTGGCAGGCTTCTGAATACGAGGCGCTGGGCGAGAACTTCAATGATCGTGGTCGACGAATGGATGAGGCCATCCTTTTCCTGCGGCACTGGTTTCGCGACAGCAAGGTTGATTTCGACGGTGAGTACTACTCAGCCGTCGCCATGGCCATGGAACCCAAATCCCCACAAGGCACCAACCTGCCGATCTGGATTGGCGGCGGCTCGCCAGCGGCCCTGCGTCGTACCGGTGAACTTGGCGACGGCTGGCTTGGCACTGCGGGGCTCGATGCAAGGCGGACCACCCGCGCACTCGACACCATCCGCCAAACCGCCGAAGCCGCAGGACGCGATCCGGCTGGCATCGGGTTGCAGATGATGCTCGATGTGCCACCCCGCGATGAAGCCGGCCGCAACTTCTACAAGGACGACGACAATGTGGCACGTCGTGCGGTTGAACTTAGGGAGCAGGGGTTCCAGTGGGGTGCACTGAATGCCACCGCCATTTTTCAGGCAGGCTTTAGATCGATCGATGCGTTGATCGATAAGCTCGACGCCATCCACGCTCGGCTCAGGCTGGAACTCGGCAAGTGATCAAGTGATCGACCACTTCATGTATGGCGTGCCAGACCTTGCGGACGGCCTGCGCTGGGCGGAAGCCACGTTTGGCGTTGCGCCAATACGCGGCGGCAGCCATCCCGCTCTCGGCACGTGTAATGCCTTGTTGTCATTCGGCGACACCTACCTGGAGATCATCGCACCGGACCCCGCGCAAACTCAGGTTGACACCTTTGGCAGTCGGCTCGCGACACTGCGCAGCGGCGGACTCATCACGTGGGCGGCACGAGGGGATCTTCGGCGGACGAAGGCGACCCTCAGAGATCGAGGCATCGAAGCAGCCGGACCAGTGCCGACGTCCCGCAAGACTCCAGCCGGACACCTGCTGGAATGGGAACTGCTGTTTCCGCGACATCACCGCTTCGGTGGGCTGTTTCCGTTTTTCATCGACTGGCTGAGCTGTGAGCATCCCTCGTCATCGAGTCCTGCGGCTGGAGCACTGCTGGCATTCGTCGTGTCGACTCCGAACGCAGCAGCCTATCTCGACGTTATCCACGGGCTGGTCGTCGATCTCTCTGTGCAACCGGGTGAACCCGGGCTTCGGGTGGACATCGCTCTGGGTGATCGACACGTGTCCCTTGACAGCCATCCAGAAACCTTGGCGATGCGAAACTTCTCCTGACACATCAGGTCGCTCACGACTGACACCTGGAAAGCCCCCAAAGTGTCATGGACGACGGCATCTCCGCGCAGAATCGAGGTGGCACCAACCAGAATTGTTACAACACTCTGGCAGTGCCCTGTCACATCGTCATCAAATCGTCACACATTGGCGCTGAAGTGGGCACCAGGCCGACACCCAGCCGTCACAAAGCGGGTGGAGAATCCCTGCAGAAGCTGTAAACAGGTTCTCAGGGGAAGCGCGGCACGAGGGTGCTCCCGGTCCTTTCACGGACCGCGAGACGAACAGACAAGATCCGCGGGAGACCAGAAAAAAATGAACATGATCCGGGCAGCATTCGCTGGCAGCCTGTTACTCGCAGCCTCAAATCAGGCGATCAGCAGTAACGTCGACGCCAAACTACTGGACATGTTGCTGGCCAATGGGTCGATCACCCAAGCGCAGCACGAGGAGCTGGTGGCAGATCTAGCCACCGAAGAACACACAGCGGAGCGCAAAAAGAAAAGAGAAAGTCGCCAGAAACTCGACAAGAAGGAATTCACGGCTTTCCAGCAGGCGGCTGGCTGGGCCGCCACCACCGTCTTCAAGGGCGACATGCGGGCGCGCAACGACATCATCAATATTGAAGACGAACCAAAGTTCGAAACGAGAACACCGGGTGCGCTTTCCAGCGCAGTGAGCGGGCGGGATAAGGACAGGCAACGCCTGCGTGCGCGGCTCGGTGCATTCACCCAGATCAATCCACAGGTCGAGACCGGCATTCAGCTCGCCTCAGGCGGCAGCCCTGATCGTCGATCAACCAACCAGGATCTCGACGGTTACTTCGACAAGAAGTCAGTCTGGCTCGATCTGGCCTACATCGACTATCACCCGGTCAGTGTGCCCGGCCTAAAGCTCTTTGCCGGCAAGATGAAGCAGCCGTGGATGGCATTGGGCGATGTCGCCTGGGACGGTGACATCAATCCGGAAGGGTTTGCTGGCAGCTACCAGCGCAAGTATGGTACGACCACCCTGTTCGGCAGCGCTGGCTACTTCGTACTGAAGGACAACGTTGATGGCGAAGGCGTTGAGTGGAAGAACGACTTGAGCCTTTACTCGGTGCAGGGCGGCGTCTCCTTTGATGCCAACGACAGTATTCGCCTGACCGTTGGTGCCAGCCTGTACAACTACCGGGGTGACGGGGAAGAAGGCACCCAACCCGCAATCTTGCTTACCGCCAACGGCAACACAACGGACGAATTCACGCTCTACGAGGGATTCAGCCAGATGGACATCATCGGTCTGCCGCTGCCGTTGTCGTTGTATGGCCAATACGTCGTCAACGTCGATGCAACGGATTTCAAGACATTCCAGGACGGAAACGAAGATACCGCGTGGCTTTTTGGTGTACGTACCAACGTCGCCGGAATAGCCTTTGACTACAGCTACCGGGATGTTGAGCGCAACGCCGTGGTTGGTCACTTCACGGATTCGGACTTTGCTTCCGGTTACGTCGCCTCCAGTGGCCACAAGCTGAAGGCGCAGTACGACTTCCTCGAAAATTTCAACCTTACCGTGTCGTGGTTCTACGCGCAGTCCGACGCAGCAAGCCGCTTTAACAACAATGACGCCCAGGTCGAGACCCTCATGATCGACCTTAACGCGAAGTTCTAACCCAAGTTCCACTCCTGGAGAAACCAAGATGAAAAAAATGAATCAATGGGCACTCGGTTTGGCCATGAGTGCCGCAACTGTAGTCCCTCTAGTGCATGCCGCAGCGGTCATCAAAGTGGACGGGTCCAGCACGGTGTACCCCATTACGGAAGCGGTTGCAGAGGAATACCAGGCATCACTTGGCGGAGCCCGCGTAACCGTGGGAATCGCCGGTACTGGCGGTGGCTTCAAGCGCTTCTGCCGCGGTGAAACCGATATCACCAACGCCTCGCGACCGATCTTGAAAGAGGAGATGATCGCGTGCGCACAGGCTGGCATCAAATACTTCGAACTACCCATTGCCTATGACGCACTGACCGTGGTCGTCAGCAAGGCCAATACTTTTGTGGACAAGCTGACCGTCGCCGAACTCAAGCGTATGTGGGAGCCGGCTGCGCAACAGAAGGTCATGAAATGGAATCAGGTTCGCGCAACGTTCCCGGCTGTGCCACTCAAACTGGCCGGCGCCGGTGCCGACTCCGGTACGTTCGACTACTGGACTGAAGCGATCATGGGCAGATCAAAAGCCTCTCGTGGTGACTACCAGGCCAGCGAAGACGATAACGTCACGGTTCAGTATGTCTCGCGCGACAAGGGTGCACTGGGCTACTTTGGCATGGCCTATTACGAGGAGAACACGGACAAACTGCGTGCGGTGCCGATTATGGCAACCGGAAGCAAGACTGCCGTGTCTCCCTCGACCAAGACCGTCAACAATGGCACCTACCAACCGCTGTCGCGGCCGCTCTTCATCTACGTCAAGCAAAAGTCGCTCGCGCGTCCGGAGATCAAGGAGTTCGTGGAGTTCTATCTGACGGAAGGCCCTGCTCTGGCAGCCGAGGTCGGTTATGTCGAGTTGCCGGCAAAAGCCTATGAACTCGCCCGCGCAAACGTGAAGGCTGGCAAAGTAGGCAGCGGCTTCTCCGGCCATGCAGAAATCGGTCTGTCGGTTGAACAATTGCTCGTACGCGAGCGTACACACTAAGCTGTCGCGACAAGGAACTGGTTATGACAGCGGATTCAAACAAACACGTGACTGACGCTCCGGACACCGGTAACCGTTTCGCCTACAAGCCGATGCGGCATGTGGGCGAACGCATCATCGAAGCGGCGCTGTTCTCGGTATCGATGACGGCGGTTGCGGTGACCGTCGGAATCGTCGGTATTCTTCTCTATGAATCCGCATCCTTCTTCAAGCAGGTCCCGATCGTCGACTTTCTGACCGACACGCAGTGGACGATCATGTTCGCCGATAAACACTACGGCGTTCTGCCGCTGCTGGCGGGCACCCTGGTCACGTCGACCGTCGCATTGTTGTTTGCGGTACCAGTGGGCACGATTGCGGCGGTCTATCTCAGCGAATTCGCATCTGTACGGGTGCGCGAAACGGTCAAACCCACACTCGAATTATTGGCTGGTGTACCGACCGTCGTGTATGGCTACTTCGCGCTGCTGATGGTTACCCCGGCATTGCAGTGGTTCATGCCGGACCTGCCGGGATTCAACATGCTCGGGCCAGGGCTCGTGATCGGCATCATGATCATTCCTTACATCACGTCCATGGCAGAGGACGCGATGCGAGCCGTGCCCATGCAAATGCGCGAAGGTTCGTACGCCATGGGCGCCACCCGGCTGCAAACCTCACTTCGGGTCGTCGTTCCCGCGGCCACCTCGGGTATCGTCGCGGCTTACATCCTCGGCATCTCCCGAGCATTCGGCGAAACGATGGTGGTCGCAGTGGCCGCCGGTCAGCAACCCAACTTCACCTGGGATCCTACCGAGCCCGGCGCCACCATCACCGCGTTCATCGTGCAGGTTGCCCTCGGCGACCTCCCGCACGGTAGTATCGAATACCAGAGCATATTCGCAGTGGGGCTCGTGCTGGTGCTGATGACCTTGTTGTTCAACGTGCTGGGCCACATGGCTCGCATGCGATTCCGCGAGATCTACTGACATGCACGACACCCAGGTTATCAGGCAACTCGTCCTGCGCGGCCGGCGCAGGGATGCGATCTTCGCCATCATCGGGCTCATCTGCATGATGATCGGCATTTTGACGTTGGCGGTCTTGTTGGCCGGATTGATACAGGACGGCGCGCACCGGCTCAACTGGTCGTTCTTCGAAAATTTCCCATCGCGGCGCGCCCACCAGGCCGGCATTCTCAGCGCCATGGTCGGCTCGAGTCTTGTCATGCTGATTACCGCTGCGACAGCGATTCCGTTCGGGATCGGTGCCGGAATCT
>JAYSTS010000226.1:0-5036 GCA_043719475.1 Gammaproteobacteria bacterium
TCGCTGGTGGAACACGCCAATGTTTCTGCGCAAGTTGCGCAGGATGCGAGTTTGCTGGCCGCAACGATGAATCGAATGGGTATCGAAGTGGACTTAAGCTGGGGGCTTGGCCGCTTGCAGTTGGAACTGTTCGAAGCGCGGGTCGAAGACAAGCTCCTGCAGCCGACCTTCATCACGGAGTATCCCGCCGAGATCTCGCCGTTGGCACGCCGCAATGATGTCAATCCGGCGGTCACGGATCGATTCGAACTGTTCATCCTTGGACGTGAGTACGCAAACGGATTTTCGGAACTGAACGATCCAATTGATCAGGCGGCTCGTTTTGCGCAGCAGGTGGCAGCCAAGGATGCAGGTGACCTCGAGGCGATGCACTTCGATCAGGACTATATCGACGCGCTTGAGTTCGGATTGCCACCGACGGCCGGCGAAGGCATCGGCATCGATCGCCTGGCCATGCTGCTGACCGGTTCAGCAAGCATCCGTGACGTCATTCTGTTTCCCCTGATGCGTCCGCTCTGAGACCATGGTCGCTGGAAGCGTGCAGCTCGATCCTTCCTGGCTGGCAGTGCTCGGTGATGAATTCGAGGCACCGTACATGCAGAACCTGCGCGCGTTCTTGTTGGCACAGAAGCAGGCGCGCAAGTCTGTTTACCCGAAAGGAATAGAGATTTTTGCGGCCATGAATCTGTGCCGATTTGACCAGGTGAGAGTGGTCATCATCGGCCAGGATCCCTATCACGGTGCAGGACAGGCGCATGGGCTTTGTTTTTCCGTACCTGATGGTGTCCCGTTGCCGCCGTCCTTGCTGAATATTTTTCAGGAGATTGATAGCGATCTCGGAGGTACTGATCGATCCATGCCCAAGGATCGGGGATGTCTGGAAGCCTGGGCGCGACAAGGGGTGTTGCTGCTCAATGCCGTGCTGACGGTGGAACACGGGCGCGCCGCGTCCCATCAAGGTCGCGGTTGGGAGCAGTTTACGGATCGCGTCGTCTCTGCACTGGCTAATGACCGTGATGGGCTGGTGTTCATGCTGTGGGGTAGCTACGCGCAGAAGAAGGGGGCCATGTTGGATCGCCAGCGTCACTGTGTGCTGGAAGCCCCGCACCCTTCGCCGCTGTCCGCTTATCGTGGATTTTTTGGCTGCCGTCACTTTTCTCGTGCCAATGCCTGGCTGCAGGCGCACAACAAGCCGGCAATCGACTGGTTTGCGTTAACCTGATCACTCAATATTGATGTTGAGCCTGTGCTCAACGAATGACTCAAGACAAGGAGCCCGATGATGATTCAACAAACCAGTGACAAATTGCACATCGAAATGCGTGGCCACACGCTGCTGATCACCATCAATAATCCCCCGGCAAATACCTGGGATCCTGAAAGTCTTGGCGCCATGAAGGACCTCATCCGGCAGGCCAATGCTGACAAGGAGGTGTACGCCATAGTGATTACCGGTCAAGGGGAAAAATTCTTCTCCGCCGGTGCAGACCTCAAGTTGTTTGCGGACGGCGACAAAGGCGTTGCACGCAGCATGGCTGAGCACTTTGGCGCAGCGTTCGAAGCACTCGCTGGATTCAGGGGCGTGTCCATCGCCGCTATCAACGGTTATGCCATGGGTGGTGGCCTTGAATGCGCACTGGCTTGTGACATCCGTATCGCAGAATTGCAGGCGCAGATGGCGTTGCCGGAAGCTACCGTGGGTCTGTTGCCCTGTGGTGGCGGGACCCAGAACCTCTCCTGGATGGTCGGTGAGGGTTGGGCCAAGCGAATGATCCTGTGTGGTGAACGAGTGGATGCGCCCACGGCAGAACGAATCGGTTTGATCGAGGAGGTCGTCGACAAGGGTCAGGCACTCGGTCGTGCGCTAGCGTTGGCTGAGGCTGTCAGCAAGCAGGCGCCGCCGGCAGTTTCTGCGTGTAAAAATCTTATTCAGCGTGCGCGTCAAGGTGATATTCAATCCTCTTATACTCATGAGCGCGATGCCTTTGTGGGCTTGTTCGATACTGCGGATCAACGGGAAGGCGTCAAGGCTTTCCTCGAAAAGCGTAGCCCGAACTGGATCAATGGATAGCGTCATGTCGAATACCAGCGTCATTTTCGAAGAATATGCGTTGCCAAATAGCCGACGGCTGGCGCATGCCGAACTGAATGTCCCGGCCACCCTGAATTCACTCAGCCTGGAAATGATTGACCTGCTGCAGCCGGCAATGGACAGCTGGGCCAAGCGCGCGGATATTGTTGCGGTGCTGATCACCGGAGCTGGTGACCGAGCGTTCTGCGCCGGTGGTGATATTCAGGCGCTCTATCATGCAATGCGCAGGAATCATGACGCCGGTGGTGTGGTTGATCGATATCCCTTCGATTTTTTTGAGCGCGAATATCGCCTTGACTACACGCTGCACACCTTTCCTAAACCGGTGGTCGTGATTGGCCATGGCGTTGTGATGGGTGGTGGGTTAGGCATTCTCAGCGCCGCGTCGCATCGGGTCCTCACCGAAAAATCGAGAGTGGCGATTCCGGAAATAACAATTGGGCTGTTCCCGGATGCGGGAACAACCTGGCTACTCAAGAACATGCCCGAGCATCTGGCAGTGTTCACCGGCATGACGGGAAGTCACTGTAATGCGGCTGACGCGATGGCCTGCGGTATCGGTACTGCAGTGGTTGACAGCACGGCACTCGCAGCGCTGCGCGACGGCATCAAAACGTTGGCGCTCGCAGGCGATCGATTGAAAGATGATGCGACGCTCTCGCAATTCATCGGATCGTTCGCGAGCAAAACACTTCCGAACAGTGAACTGGGATCGGTTCCGCACTCACTGTCGGTGAACAACTCGCTTATCGATACGGTTGACCAGTTGCTGGCGCTGGCCGGCCATTCGGCCTGGATCGATCGCTGTCTGGGCGCGTTGCGATCGGGATGCCCGGCATCCATAGGCGTCGTGCACGAGCAGATCCGTCGCAGCAAGACACTTGATCTTGCGACAGCCTTTCGCATGGAGATGATCATCGCCACGCACTGCGCAACCAATCCGGATTTTACAGAGGGTGTTCGAGCGCTCTTGATTGACAAGGATAATTCTCCCAAGTGGCGGCACTCATCCGTACGGGAAATACCTGCGAGCTATGTCGTGAGTCACTTCGAAGCACCCTGGCCGAACAATCCATTGGCAGATCTCGGCTGATAACAAGCATCAGACAAACAAGGGGAAGACTATGACGACGGTAGGGTTTGTTGGATTGGGGAACATGGGTGGCCCGATGGCCGGCAATCTGGCGAAAGCTGGATTCAAAGTCAGGGTTTTTGACCTGATGCCCGCGTTGATCAGTGGCGTTTCAGGCGCGACCGGTGCCTCGTCCGCTCAGGAGGCGGCGCGTGATGTGGATGTGTTCATCAGCATGTTGCCCGCTGGTCGGCACGTTGAAGGTCTCTATCTGGGTAAAGACGGAGTCGCCGACGTTCTGGGCAAGAACACCCTGGTGATTGATTGCAGCACGATTGACCCGGCTACGGCGCGACGAGTCGCCACTGCGTTGGGTGAACGTGGCATCACGATGCTGGATGCCCCTGTTTCCGGTGGCACGGCAGGTGCCCAGAACGGAACGCTGACGTTTATTGTTGGTGGCAGCGATGCAGGGCTTGCGCGTGGTCGCCCGCTCTTCGAAGCGATGGGTGCCAACATCTATCACGCGGGCGATCAGGGCAGCGGTCAGATCGCCAAAGTGTGCAACAACATGTTACTGGCAGTGCTCATGGCGGGGACTGCGGAAGCACTGTCTCTTGGTGTTCGAAACGGTCTGGATCCGAAGAAGCTGTCGGAAATCATGCAGAAGTCATCGGGTGGAAACTGGTGCCTGAATGTCTACAACCCCTATCCAGGTGTGCAGGAAGGTGTGGCGTCGAGTCGTGGTTATAGCGGTGGCTTTCTGACCGACTTGATGACCAAAGATCTGGGCCTGGCGGTGGAGACAGCATTGGCGTCTGGCTCCAGCATTCCCATGGGATCATTGGCGCGCAATCTCTTCCAAACCCATGCGCAGTTAAATGAGGCCGGCAAACTCGACTTTTCGAGTATCCAGTGGATGTTCTCGCCGGAACTCCGGTCTCAGCGGTAGATATCGCGTGCCATCTGGAACGCGTCGCGGAATGAATCCAGAGTTTCGCGAGCGTTGTCTGCATCGAGTCCGATTCGATTGAATGCCGTCACGGTCGACCAGTCCACGTCATTGAGAGGATGCTCGCTACCGAGGACCGATTGCAGCTCGGCGATCTGAACGATATCGACAAGGTCGGTATCGGCAACCTGTCGGTCATGGCGCCGCAGTAACGATGGAATGCACGCCATTTCTGCGGGGAAATTCCAGCGGGACAGGATCATGGTGCCGATGGAACCACGAGTGCTTTCGACCACGCGATCGAGAATCTGTTCGCTCTCAATCAAGTCTTCGTTTTCTTCCGCCCACGCCAGAATGGGCAACACACCAATACTGTGGGTGAGGCCAGCGAGGGTAGCCTGGTCTGCGGGCAAATCCGTGAAACTCCGAGCCAGTACACCGCAGATCGCAGCGATCTCGGTCGCCTGTGTCCAGGTCTCGCGCAGCTTTCGATCGATCAGTTCTGAAGTTGATTGAAACATACCCCGCATGGCTAAACCCGTGGCCAGATTAGCGGTGTATTCAACACCCATTCGGATAATGGCAGTCTGCAGATCTTCGATGGGTCGGGATGCCCTGAACAGCGAAGAATTGGCCATCCGCAACAACTGGGCGGATAGCGCAGGGTCCTCTGAGATCACACCCGCAAGCGCCGCCCCCGAAACATTACGATTGGATGCAGTATCACGAATGCGCAGAGCAACTTCCGGCAAAGTTGGCAGATCGAGTTGATCTTTCTCGGCCGCTGTAGCCAGTTCCAGTTCAATGGTCTGCGCGAGATTCGACATGCCGGACTCCATGATTTCATCGTGGAGTATAGACAGGCTTACAGAAATGGCTGGCCGCCCATCCTTCTCAGCCTGGAGTCAACGTGACGGAGG
>JAYSTS010000227.1:0-13620 GCA_043719475.1 Gammaproteobacteria bacterium
AGGTCGAGTTCCCGGTTGGCGACAATCAACGCGGAGCGAGTGGCGAGTTGAACCACTTTGCCTACACGGGTGTTGTCGATATCGAGCAGGTCGTCCATCAGTTGTGCGTGGAGCGGCTTGTCTGCGCAGGCGAGGACGAGGTTTTTCTTGACGTTGCCACGATGCTCTGCGCGTGCCACGACCTCCTGGCCGAGATAACACCCCTTATCGAAAGCAACTGCGCCGGCGTCAACAAGCCCGAGGGCCTGAGGCAGGAATTCGGCGCTGGTTTGCACGGTGACCACAACGTGTCTCAAAGCATTGAGCATAGACAGGAACCCGTCGCTGGCATTTTGTTTCGACTGGCCGGAGTCGTTGATCTGAAAGTCGATCTGCATGGGAGATGTCGCAGAGCAGAAGGCTGACACGGTGAGACCATCCGGAGCCGTTGATTTCGTCCGCGAGAAGCGCTGATAAGGAGCGAGAAACCCCAGCGTCGTTGCGGCGAGACTCGCATGAACCAACAGGTCGATGGCGTTGGCGCAGCCCCGAGCCCAGCCACTGCTGATGACCCGCCCCTGGAGATTGCACAGCGCGGCTGGTAACCATGTTTCAAGTCCAAGCAGGTCGGTGTTGCAGGTCAGATAGCCTTGCAGAAATCGAGCGGCATCCACGCCTTCGAAGCGAAGGGCAGCGAGGTCTGTCGCGTGATGAAGATCAGTCATGGCTCACCGTGCCCCGGGACTTTGTCTATGATGCACGCCGCAGTCTAGCGTTAAGGTGAATCGATGCCCAACCATTCGAATCGAGCAGATGAACACCATCATCGAGTTTATTGGCGTAGTCGTCGAGGCATGCTCGAGCTTGAGTTCCGTCTGTTGCCGTTTGTCACTCAGTGTTTTCCATCTTTGAGCGATGAGGAAAAGGCACTGTATGTCGAGTTGCTTGAACATGAAGATTGGGAAATCTTCGACTGGATGCAAGGCCGGGAAGTGCCGGAAGACCCGGCCATGGTGGCCATGGTGCAACGCATCATCGCCTTTGGGGCGATGGCTTAGGGTAATTCTGATGAATTCGCTCCTTTGTCGAATCGATGGTGTTTCGTGCTGACCTGCGAGGTTGTGTGCGGCCGCTATCGTCGATGTGGTCACCTGTTTCTGACCATGTTGCTGGTGGCAGGGGCAACGGTCTGGTTCGGCGATGCCGGGGCAGGTCTCCTGCTGCTTTGGGGAAGTGCGACCTGGCCACGCTGGAAGCGTCAGGTGATTACCATCTCGCTGGCAGAAGTTCGCGAAATATGGCTGTACACGGCCACACTTGTGGTTCGTGAGTGGAATGGCAGATTGGTGCTCGTGTGCAGGGACGAGTTGCCTGCGGCAGAGTATTCACGCCTGCGCCGCGTCCTTAAGCAGCAGGTCGAAGGTTTGTTATAACAAGGCGGGCAACAATCCTCTCCAAGTACCAAGTACCAAGTACCAAGTACCCAATTGCCAAGAGACGCGAGTTTGGTCGGCTGATTCACCCTGCCGGTCGCAAGACGTTCAGATGCTCCATCGATCCAGGGAACAGGATGGTGTCCTGACTGCCGGGGAGCTGCTCGGGAAAGTCGAGGTTGTAATGGAGCCCGCGACTTTCGCGGCGACTGGCGGCACAACGCACGATGAGTTCTGCCACCGTCACCAGATTACGCAGCTCGATCAGATCGTTGGAAACCCGGTAGTGTCGATAGTACTCATTGATTTCCTGTTTCAGCAGATCAAGTCGGCGCTGCGCCCGCTCGAGGCGCTTGCTGGTCCGGACGATGCCGACGTAGTCCCACATGAATCGTCTGAGTTCCTCCCAGTTGTGGGCGATAACGACATCTTCATCCGAATCCACGACCTGACTTTCGTCCCAATGCGGAATACGAATACGTTCTTCGGGCTCATTGAGCTGCGTGAAAATGAGGTCAGCACAGGAGCGGGCATAAACCAGACACTCCAGCAGCGAGTTGCTGGCCAGGCGGTTGGCGCCATGCAGGCCCGTGCAGCTGACTTCGCCAATGGCGAACAGTGCCGGGACGTCCGTCGCGCCGTTTTCGTCGACGACAACTCCGCCACAGGTGTAGTGCGCAGCAGGTACCACCGGGATGGGATCCCGGGTGATGTCGATGCCGAATTCGAGGCAGCGCGAGGCGATGGTCGGGAAGTGACTGCGGATGAACTCGGGTGTTCGGTGGCTGATATCCAGGTAGACACAGTCCGCACCGGTGCGTTTCATCTCGTGGTCAATGGCGCGGGCAACGATGTCCCTGGGTGCAAGTTCGCCAAGCTCGTGAAAGCGATCCATGAAACGGCGACCGTCCTTGAGTCGAAGCACACCGCCTTCTCCACGCACCGCCTCAGAGATCAGGAATGATTTCGCGTGCGGATGGAACAGGCAAGTCGGGTGAAACTGATTGAACTCCATGTTGGCCACACGACACCCGGCTCGCCAGGCCATGGCGATACCATCACCGGTCGAACTGTCGGGGTTGCTGGTGTAAAGGTAGACCTTGCTCGCGCCACCCGTGGCAAGAATGACGAAGCGCGCCTGGAAGACTTCCACATGACCCGTTGTTCGGTTCAGAACGTAGGCACCGGCACATCGGCTGGCGTACCGACCCAACCGGGATTGGTTGATGATGTCGATGGCAATGCGGTCGTTGAAGAACTGAATGTTCTCGTGGTCCAGCACCCGTTGAGTGAGTGTCCTGGTGATGGCTTTGCCGGTGGCGTCAGCGACATGCAGGATGCGGCGAAACGAATGCCCACCTTCCCGGGTCAGATGCCAGCCGTTGTCTTCGGTATCGAATTGCACGCCCCATTCAATCAACGATTGAATGGCGGCTGCAGCATTGCGTACGGTGAATTCGACTGCGTTGCGGTCACACAATCCGGCGCCTGCACGCAAGGTGTCTTCGATGTGCGACTCTGCGCTGTCCTCGTCGGAGATCACCGCCGCGACGCCTCCCTGTGCCCAGTGGGACGAGCCAGATTCGATATCGCCTTTGCACAGCACAGTGACTCGAGCATGTGGCGCCAGATGCAAGGCCGCAGACAGACCTGCCGCGCCACCGCCGATGATGAGGATATCGGTGGAGAAACGCTGGTTCATGAAGTTTGCCGGGATCTGTCCAATGGATGGCTAGTATATCGATCCTCCGGACGGCAGAATATCGTCGAGTGCGTGGGATGTTCTGTCATGACACCAGCCGGTTGAATGAGACCGGGAGGCCTGTCAGCCATCTGCCTGGCGGTATGAGCGGGATTGTCAATCCGGTGTTCGCGCAGGCCACTCAAGACCGGACAGCGAACCGAAAGGCAAAACAAGCGTGGCGCAGGAAACGGACAAGGAACTGGTGCGTCGGGTGAAAAAAGGGGACCGCGTCGCCTTTGACCTGCTGTTCACACGTTATCAGCACAAGATCCACGCTCTGGTGGGTCGTTATGTGCGTGACCCGGACGAAGCGCTCGATGTGGCGCAGGAAGCTTTCATCAAGGCCTGGCGAGCGCTACCGCAATTCCGCGGCGACAGCCAGTTCTACACCTGGTTGTATCGCATTGCCGTGAATTGCGCCAAGAATCATCTGGTCGCTCGTGACCGCCGACCGCCGAACCTGGATTTTGATATCGGTGACGAAGGGGTCGGGGCAACCCCTGATCAGCTGCAGGATCTGGATGATCCGGAATCCTTACTGGCACGGGATGAACTGCAAAGGGCAATCTTTGCTGCTGTCGATGATCTACCGGAAGATCTGCGTTCAGCGGTGAGCCTTTGTGAGTTCGATGGGCTGTCGTATGAGGAGATCGCGAGTGTGATGGAGTGTCCGGTGGGAACGGTACGCTCGAGGATATTTCGCGCCCGGGAGTTCATCGATGATCGGATTCGTCCATTCCTCGGGCGACGGGGAACCCGAGGCTGACCCGTCGAATCGTTGATTGGGTTGGTTTTTTGGGGGAAATGGGGGAGAAATGGGGGGAATAGGGGAATGGGGGAATGGGGGAGGTGTCACCCAGTTGCAGCACTCACCGGCAGTTTGGGAACTTGTCGCTCATCACGGGCTCAAAGAGATAACCGGGCACCTGACCGTTCGCTGTTCTGACCCGCGCGTGCCTGAATCGCGCCAAGCAGACCGTGAATTGAGTCGAGCTGATTCAGCCAATTCGGAAACACCTCCATGTCAGAACAGTTGAAAGAAGCGCTCTCGGCAGCGCTGGATAATGAAGCGGATGAGTTTGAACTGAGGCGTGTTCTCGACGAGGCTGGTCGCGATGAGTCGCTGCGAGAGACCTTCGAACGATATCAACTCATTCAGTCGATCATGCGCGGTGATGCTGATGCACGCACGGTCGCGCGGCGCGTGCAACTTCAAAAACGGGTTCGAGTTGCGATGGACGTCGATGTCGAAAGCGCTGTTGACGAGCACCAACAGGAAGCGGACACGGAGATTGCGCCTGTCAAGAGTTCCTTCTGGAAACCACGTGCGACGGCATTTGTTGCTGCTTTTGGCGCGGTCCTCGCGATTTTTCTTGGTGTCGGCACGCTGTTACCCGGTACCGTCGATTCGACTGGATCAGGCGATCTTGCCCAAGGGGCTCTGCCATCGTTGACTACGCCGGTTACCAGTTCACCAGAAGTGGATCCACTGATCTTGGCCAATGCAGTGCCCGAGTTGTCGGTGCTGGATCAGGTGCGGCGGCAACGACATGAACGGTGGCTCAAGGTTCACGATGTCGCAGCTGATGGTCTAACCCGTCCGCAGGACGAATCCCCCATCTCGAATGAGCCATCTGCATGGAACATTGCCTGGATTCCTGACGGGTTTGAGGTTTTGGAATCCGAATCATTGGCCGCCGGATCCGCTGCGGTCTCGATACAGCGGTACGGGAACGGTAGTCAGACATTTTCGCTGGTGATTGAGACAGGGCCTGCGACGATCTCGAACCCGGCTGAGTCCCATGTAGGCAACCATTGGGTGGTGGAGCGACTGGTAGGTGATGGAGCGAAAGGCGCAGCTCCACACCTGGCTGCGGTGGTCGGTGAGCTGCCACCACCTGCTGCACGTCGGCTGCTTGGCAGCATTTCCCGGGCTCAGTGACCATTGAGTCGCTGGCCCGGGTCGGCGAGCTGACCACTGATGATAGTGGTCAGCTGGTGTTCAGGTTGAACCACGCACAGTGCGCGACATGCAAAACATCCTGTCAGCGCTATCGTGTTGGAGAGCTTGTTGTCCCGCCGACTTCGTGTGTTGAGAACGCAGGTCAACCAGTGGTTCTCAACTGGAGTCGGCGTGAGCTGTCGAGAACGGCGTTGCGTGTCTACGGCCCACCGGTTGCTGGCCTTCTGGTGGCAGTTGGTGTGAGTACCGTCGCGCGATTCCCTGATAGCATGGCGTCCGTCCTGGTGCTCGCAGGCGCAGTCGGTGGAATGATGCTGGCGAGGCTGATTGCCATAGTCGGGCAGCCGGGCAGGGCGCCTGAAATTTCCTTTCAGCCTTTCAATCATGATGAGTGAATCGGGAAAACCAAAGACAATGTTCAGAACAGTATGCGTGGCAGTGGTTTTTATGGCGTTGTTCGGTGCTGCACCGTTAATGGCGATGGAGGGTCTGCCGGACTTCACCAAAATGGTGGAAGACAACTCACCAGCCGTCGTCAACATTTCCAGTGAGCGCAAGCAGGTCGAAAACAACAGCGCTGGTCGAGAGCGGGAGATGGAGGAGTTTTTCCGCCGCTTCTTTCCGCCGGATCAGTTTCCGCGTCCGGACCGTGAGGCTCGCTCTCTTGGCTCCGGGTTCATCATTTCCAAAGACGGCTACGTACTGACCAACTATCACGTCGTTGAGCAGGCAGACTCGGTCAAAGTCCGACTGAGTGACCGACGCGAGCTCGACGCAACCATCGTCGGTAGCGATAAACGCTCTGACCTGGCGCTGCTCAAAGTCGATGGCAAGAATCTACCCGTAGTCCGGCTTGGCAAGTCCGAAACGCTGAAGGTGGGTGAATGGGTGCTCGCCATCGGTTCCCCGTTTGGGTTCGATTACTCGGTTACGGCCGGAATCGTCAGTGCCAAGGGGCGCAGTCTGCCGACGGCAAACAATGAAAATTACGTGCCTTTCATCCAGACGGATGTAGCCATCAACCCTGGCAACAGTGGTGGTCCACTTTTCAATCTGGCTGGCGAAGTGGTCGGTATCAACTCCCAGATCTACTCGAACTCGGGCGGATTCATGGGTGTCTCATTTGCAATTCCAATTGATATTGTTATGGAAGTGGTTCAGCAACTGCGCGATAACGGAAAGGTCAGTCGAGGCTGGCTTGGTGTTGTCATCCAGGAAGTGAATCGTGATCTGGCCGAGTCTTTTGGTCTCGATCGACCGCACGGCGCTCTGGTAGCCAAAGTTCTGGAGGACGGCCCGGCTGGAAAGGGTGGTGTGCTCGAAGGAGACATCATCACAGCGTTCAACGGGCATTCCATCGAACGTTCAGCGGAGTTGCCGCACTACGTGGGTCGGGTCGCGGCTGGCTCCATGGCGAAGCTAGATATTGTGCGGGCGGGTGAGCGCAAAGTGCTCAACCTGAAGGTAGGCGAGCTTACCAACGACAGTGGCGAGGTGGCGGCTTCAAGCGGCGCCATAGCAACGAACGCCATTGGTCTTGCGGTCCAGAGTGTGGATGAAGCCACTCGGGAACAATTGGGAATCGAGCATGGCGTGCAAGTCACCAGTGCTGGTGGCGTGGCGGAGACGGCAGGGATCCAGCCGGGTGACATCATTCTTCGGCTGAACAACTCGGTTATTGCGTCGATCGATGATTTCCAGGCTGCGGTGGCTGCGTTACCCAAGGGCAAATCGGTACCGGTGCTGGTTTCCAGGAAGGGTAGCTCGGTATTCCTTGCTCTAAAGGTGCCGGATTAGCCGTCAGAGCGGCATCGTACCTCTTGCGAGATGCGCTGACGGGCATCTCGACGGGCGAGAAGGCTGAGTTGCTGTTAGATCTGCGTTTGAGAGGCACCGATTAGTCAGCGGCAGGCCATCTGGGTGTGATAGTCGACGGACTGAGGTCGCAGCTTTACGAAGCATCCGACGAGGCCTAGAGTTAGTTCGGTATGAAGCGGTATCGAAAACTGATTGGTGGTGTGCTCGGGATCTTGCTCCTGCTGCAGGGCTATGCGGATTCGGGCGTGCTCTTCCTAGAGCCGGCTCGGGCGTTGGGAATGACAGCGAAGGTAGATGTTCCTGACCACGCGATCCAAGGCCTTAGCGCCGACCTACCATGCCACGAAGACCCTTCCAAGCTGACGGCCGTAGAAACTCCGCCATGTTCTTGCTGCGCAGATGATTGCGTGGCCATGTCCGCCTGTGCTTCCGGTCACCTGTTCTTGGTTGTTTCCGTATTGCTCTTCGACCCGATAGTGGACCTCGAGCGTCCGATGTCGCGCACGTCCACACCATTGGTAACCCGAACCATTATCCCCTTGCAGCGACCGCCCAACACCTACCTCGGCTGAACTTCGCTCCTTTGCACCGGTCCTTGTTGGTGTGAAGGGTTGTCAGATCCAGTGAAGGGATGGGCATGCATGACATCAAACGTTCTTTTCGTTACCGCTTGTGTAAAAGATTGCCGCTAGGAGTCTGCGCGGCAGAAGGCGGCGGAGCGAGGCGAGTGTCAATTCGAGTCCGATTTTTCGTTCGTTTGAGACGCGTAGTGGGCGCTACGCAACGAAAACGAACGGAAAAGCGGGCCATCGTTGCCCCGCCGCAGCCTGTCGAGCTTCTGCCGCACAGGCTCCTAGTGCTGCTTCTTGTGGGGCTTGCCGCTGTACCGCCGCCCGGAGCGGCTGAAAACAAGGTTGTAGTCCTCGGTCTGGAGGACGCAGCAACGCTAGCGGTCACTGCACAACCAATTCTTTACAACCTCAATGCGCTCAAGCGAGCGGCCAGTGATTCGGCGGTGGCGGCAGGTCAGCTCCCCGATCCTGAACTTGCTTTTGGTATCGGTGAACTGCCGATCAACACGGAGGATGCCTTTTCACTGCGGCGGGATTCCGATACCAGATTGCAGATCAGCATCATGCAGGAGTTCCCGAACTCCGCTAAGAGACGCATGCGCAGGGCGGTTCTTGCGCGCGATGCGGACCGACTCGGCGTCACCCATGTCCTGAATGCTCGCACAATCCAACGTGATGCATCGCTTCGCTGGCTTGACGTCTGGCGCGCGGAACGGCTCCTCCATCTGATGGAAGCCCACGTCCGTGAAGCAGATGCCCAAACGCAGGCTGCGGAGATAACCCTCAGGACCGGCGACACGACGCAGGCAGAATTTCTGGCCGCTCGCCTTACCGCTGAAAGATTGCGTGACGAGGTGAGTGGTGCTGAACAAACGGTCGCACACGCACGTAATGCGTTGTCCCGATGGATTGGCGAAGCTGCCTTTTTTTCACTGCCAACACGACTGCCGGTCATGCCGCCGCTGCCACCGCTGTCCACGTTGATCGAGCGCGTGCACCGACATCCTCTGACCATGGAAGCCGGTGCAGAGGTCCAGACCGCGCGTGCCGGTGCTGATCTGGCCCGAACGGAATATCGACCGGACTGGCGGGTCGAATTTGGCTACGGCTATCGATCCGCTTTTTCGGAAATGGTGCAGCTGAAGCTCAGCGTGGATCTACCGCTGTTCAGGGCGGATCGCCAAGACCGGAGTCTGGCCGCTGCTCTCGCCCGTCAGGAGGCTGCGGCATCGAGTGTCGAGGATGTGGTGCGTCGACTGGAAGCGGACACTCGCCTCAATCATCACGACTACGAACGACTGGTGTCCCGGCTCGAGACCTACGACAAGATTCTGCTGCCGCAAGGCACTGCTCGAATCGAAGCTGCGCTTGCCGGATGGCGTTCGGGACGTGATGCCCTTCGGGAGGTGCTCGATGCGCGGCGAGCGAGACTTGAACTGCAGATCATGCGGCTCGGGATGCAGTTTGAGCTGGGCAGTCACTTCATTGAACTTTCCTGGCTCGGAGCTTACGACGCTGAGGAATTCCCCACAGGAGAGCTCCGATGAACAAACAGATTCGGATCATTGTGCTGTTGGCGGTGGTGGTGGCCGCGCTTGCTGGCTGGTGGGTCACACAGGATGACTTGTCCTCGTCGAGCTCTCCTAAACCAGACGATTCGCAGGAGGTTCTCTACTGGTATGACCCGATGCGTCCGGATCAGCACTTCGATGCACCTGGCAAATCGCCCTTCATGGACATGCAGCTGGTGCCGAAGTATGCCGAGGCAGCAAATCCGCAGGGTAGCGGCGCGTTCACCGTGCAGATCGATCCTCGCATGAGCCAGAACCTGGGTATGCGTACCGCGCGAGTTCGGTCGGGAACTTTCTGGAAGACCGTCGAGGCAGTGGGTAGCGTCGCCGTTGATGAACATCGCATTGTGTCGGTGACTGCCCGTGCTGCCGGGTGGATTGAACGCCTTGACGTGCGTGCGGTTGGTGATCGGGTGCGCGCAGGCCAGGTGGTTGCGGGGCTCTATTCACCGGAACTGCTGGCGGCAAGACAGGAACTGGAACTCGCCCGAAAACTGGACGACAAGACCCTCATCAGTGCAGCGCAGGCGCGGTTGAAGCTGCTCCAGGCCAGTACCGATGGACCAGTACAACGACAGACGCTGATTGTTGCGCCAGCTTCCGGTGTGGTCACGGAACTGATGGTACGGCAGGGTGCTGAAGTGACGCCCGGCATGCCATTGATGAAACTCGCTGACCTCGAAAAGGTCTGGATCATCGTCGAGGTGCCTGAGGTGCAGGCTGCCTGGATCGCACCTGACAACCCTGCGAAGGCGCGATTCCAGAGTCTTCCTGGTCAGATGTTTGAAGGCACCGTTGCGTACATCTATCCGCTGCTGGATCCGGCCACACGAACGGTACGGGCCCGACTGGCATTTGCGAACATCACAGGTGACCTCAAGCCTGGCATGTTTGCCGAAGTGACGGTGTACGGCGGAAAACAGGAGAACGTCACGCTGGTGCCAAGTGAAGCCGTGGTTCGCACCGGCACCCGGACCGTGGTCCTGGTGGCCGAAGGTGATGGGCGATATCGACCGGTGTCGGTGATCATCGGCGCTGAGCAAAACAATCAGACCGTGATAGTGCGCGGACTTGAACCTGGCCAGCAGGTTGTGGTGTCTGGCCAATTCCTGATTGACTCCGAAGCCAGTTTGCAAGGTGCTTACCAGCGCATGGAAGCGTCGGAACCATTCGCTTCAACAACCGCTTCAACACCCGAAGAAACAAATTCGGATCGGAATGCACACACTTCACTCGGTTCCTCTTCGACGATGCCGGTCGATGGAGAAGAGCGGTGATCACACGCATCATTCACTGGTCCGTGCACAATCGCTTTCTGGTGCTGTTTGCCACAGCACTCCTGCTGTCTGCGGGTGTGTATTCGGCGTTCAACACGCCACTCGATGCCATCCCTGATCTGTCGGATACGCAGGTCATCGTGCGTACGGTATACCCGGGCCAGGCGCCTCAAGTAGTCGAGGACCAGGTCACGTATCCACTGACCACCACTCTGTTGTCCGTACCTCACGCAAGGACGGTACGTGGGTTTTCGTTGTTTGGTGAATCGTTCGTCTATGTGTTGTTCGATGAAGGGGTAGACCTCTACTGGGCGAGATCTCGTGTACTGGAATACCTGTCCCAGGTACAAGGACGATTGCCAGCCACCGCCCGCACGGAACTTGGTCCGGATGCGACCGGCGTTGGCTGGATCTACGAATACGCGCTGGTGGATCGAATGGGCCAGCACGACATCGCCGAACTGCGGGGATTGCAGGACTGGTTTCTGAAGTACGAACTCAAGACGGTCGAAAACGTTGCAGAGGTCGCGACCATTGGTGGCTTCAACAAACAGTATCAGATCGTCCTGCACCCACATCGCCTGCGCGCCTTCCGCCTATCGTTGGCAACAGTCATTGACGCGGTGCGCAGCGCCAATCAGGAAACCGGTGGTTCCGTTCTCGAGCTCGCTGAGGCGGAGTACATGGTACGGGTTCGCGGTTATCTGCAGTCGATCGCCGATTTCGAAAAGATCCCGGTTGGTCTGGGTGAAGGGGGAACGCCGATCCTTCTGCGTGATGTGGCCACAGTTCAACTCGGGCCGGAAACACGGCGTGGCGTTGCCGAGTTGAATGGCGAAGGTGAAGTTGTCGGTGGTGTGATCGTGCTTCGATCGGGAGCCAATGCCTTGACCACCATCGAGGCGGTCAAGGCGAAGCTTGCTGAATTGAAGGCGAGCCTGCCGGCCGGGGTCGAGATCGTTCCGGTTTATGACCGTTCTGCCCTGATCGAACGCGCGGTCGAAAACCTCTCGTGGAAATTGCTCGAAGAGTTTTTTGTCGTCGCGCTGGTCTGTGTGGCGTTCCTCTGGCATCTGCGCTCCGCCATGGTCGCGATCATCACGCTGCCCGTGGGTATTCTTGTCGCGTTCATCGTCATGCGGGTGCAGGGTGTCAATGCCGACATCATGTCGCTTGGCGGAATCGCGATTGCCATCGGGGCGATGGTGGACGCCTCGGTGGTCATGATCGAAAACGCGCACAAACACCTTGAACGTTGGCGGCGCGAGCATTCAGGGCGAGAACCGGACGGCATCGAACGGCTGCGCTTGATGACTGAAGCCGCAGCAGAGGTTGGTCCGGCACTGTTTTTCAGCCTCCTCATCATCACCGTCTCCTTTGTGCCGGTGTTCCTGCTGGAAGCGCAGGAGGGTCGGTTGTTCGCACCGCTTGCCTACACAAAAACCTTCGCGATGGCCGCAGCGGCCGGATTGTCGGTGACCTTGATTCCGGTGCTGATGACACTGTTTGTCCGTGGCCGGATTCGGTCGGAGCACGAGAACCCGCTCAATCGCGCACTCATCGCGCTGTATCGACCGGTGATCGACCAGGTGCTGCGCTACCCGCGCACGACGCTTGTTCTGGCCGCTGCCGTTGCGCTTACCACCGTCTGGCCAGCACTGCGCCTCGGCAGTGAGTTCATGCCACCGCTTGATGAGGGTGATCTGCTGTATATGCCCACTGCGCTGCCGGGTCTGGCGGTGGGCAAAGGCGCTCAGATCCTTCAGCAGACCGACCGGATCCTGAAAACGTTTCCGGAAGTAGAGCGGGTGTTTGGCAAACTTGGTCGGGCGGATACCGCCACCGATCCGGCACCGCTGGAAATGGTGGAGACAACCGTGATGTTGAAGCCAAAGGCGCAGTGGCGTGCGGGAATGACAACTGAAAAGCTGATCGAGGCCATGGACGCGGCGCTGCAGGTGCCGGGGATGGGTAATGTCTGGGTGCAACCCATCCGCAACCGGATCGACATGCTTGCAACCGGCATCAAGTCACCAGTAGGGGTGAAGATTGCAGGACCAGATCTTCGCATCATCGAAGAACTGGGTGAGAAAATCGCGGCGGTCATCAAAACCGTGCCGGGCACCACCTCGGTGTTTGCCGAGCGTGTGTCGGGTGGGCGCTACATCGAAATCACGCCGGATCGGATGGCGGCCGCGCGCTATGGCCTGAACATCGAGGAAGTGCAGCGCATCGTTGCGGTTGCCATCGGTGGCGAAAATATTGGCGAGACGGTGGAAGGGTTGCAGCGATATCCGATCAATCTGCGATATCCACGTGAACTGCGGGACTCGCTGGAAGATCTTCGTGTGCTGCCCATTGTCACGACGCGTGGCGAGACCCTCACACTGGGAACCATTGCCCAGGTGGCGATAACAGATGGGCCGCCGATGATCAAATCCGAAAACGCACGGCCGAACGGCTGGATCTATGTGGATATCCGTGGTCGGGACCTGGGTGGTTATGTTGCCGACGCCAGACTGGTCGTGCAGCAACAGGTCGATTTACCCCCTGGATACTCTGTCGTCTGGTCCGGGCAGTTCGAATATCTGGAGCGTGCCGCCAAGCGACTCAGCATTGTGGTACCGGCGACTCTGGCGATCGTTTTTCTGCTGCTGTACCTGTGTTTTCGCAGTGTCGTTCAAGCAACGTTGATCCTGGCGACGCTGCCGTTGGCCCTGGCCGGTGGCTTCTGGCTGATTTATGCGCTTGGGCACCACCTGTCGGTAGCATCGGGAATCGGCTTCATCGCGCTTGCTGGCGTAGCCGCGGAGTTTGGTGTGGTCATGCTGCTCTATCTCGACCAGGCCATTGAGGCGCGGGAGGACCATCGACCCTTGGCCAACCAGGTAGAACTGCGGCAGGCGCTGATGGAAGGCGCGGTGCTCCGTGTGCGACCGAAGGCGATGACGGTGGCGGTGATCATCGGAGGACTTGTTCCTCTTTTCATCGGTGCTGGTACAGGCAGTGAAGTCATGCAACGCATTGCAGCGCCCATGATCGGCGGCATGGTGACCGCACCACTGTTGTCCATGCTCGTGCTGCCCGCTGCGTATTTGTTGATCCGTGGGCGGGGATTGCTTGTGGGGGACGATGTGTCGTCACAAAAGTAGTGACCGATGATTACACCAGGATGGTCTGGAAGTAACCGTGGTCTGGGTGATGCGCGAGCATTCCGATTGCACTCGGTGTTAGGGATCGCGCAAGAGGGAACTATGGCGATA
>JAYSTS010000228.1:0-5014 GCA_043719475.1 Gammaproteobacteria bacterium
GCCGAGTTGTTCGATGACCTTGCCACCAATGCCGGCGAAGCGGATCTTCAGTCCGCGCAGGTCGTCCAGGGTTTCGATCTTGTGGCGGAACCAGCCTGCTGTCTCTGGCCCGGTCATGCCGCAGTAGATGAGGTGCATGTTGTGACCGGCATAAAGTGTTTCAGCCAGTTCGCGGCCTCCGGCTTCATACCACCAGGCGCTGAACTCCCAGGGTTCCATGCCGAAGGGCACGGCGGCGAGTAGAGCGGAGGCTGGAATCTTGCCCTGGTCATAACCAAGCCATGTATAACCAGCTTCAACTTTGTTGTCGCGAACAGCGTCGGTGATGCTGAATGCGGGGACGATCTCGCCAGGTTCGTACAACCGGATCTTGATGGCGCCCCCACTGGCAGCCTCGATCTGATGGGCAACGTAGACCGGATTGTCACCAAGCACGGGCAGGTTGGTCTGAAAAACCACAGGCACTCGCCAGGAGATCCGGGCTTCGGCATCAGCGGCTTTTCCGTGTCCCTGTGCTTGTTCGCTAGTCGTGGTGTGTGGTCGGATGGCCAGGCTGCCCACAATACCCACAGAAAACGCAACGACCACAGCAGTCAGTGCTGCCCGATTGCTTAAGCCCCGTGCTGCCAATTCCGCTCCCCTCTCGCCAATGCAACCCTCATCTCGATCCCCTCTCGATCCGTATTCACCCGGTACCTGCAGGCTGATTATGCCCGACTCGCTGCATTTCACTTACAACGCATTCCCGGGCTTTGCGTACACTCTCGCCTCCACTACACTCTGGCGCCTTTCTCGCCCGGCTAACGGGCGTATCGAGAAGGACGACAAGAAAACAGCCAAGGGATAGACCTCGTGCGGGAGCACATTGAGGTGCATGGCATTGATGCCTTGTCCAGTGGTGACGAACGAACGACCGATCAATTGTCTGGGGGTAGCATGCAGATAGGGGTACTCAAAGAGACCCTGCCGGGTGAGTTGCGCACTGCGTTAACACCGCAGAACGCAAAGAAGCTCAAGGGTAAAGGCATCGACATCGCGATCGAGGCCGGTCTGGGCGTCGCATCCGGCTATGCCGATGCGGCTTATATGGAAGCTGGAGCTGTGGTGCAGGATCGTGCAACGATCTTTGCCGCAAGCGATGTCGTCATGCGCGTGCGCAAACCAAGCACTGACGACATCACCGCGCTGAAAAAAGGCGCCGTACACGTGAGCTTTCTCGATCCCTTCAATGAGCGTGGGCTGGTTGAGGCGATGGCGAAGCAGGGTGTCACCTCCATCTCTATGGAGATGATTCCGCGGACGACGCGTGCCCAGAAGATGGACGCCCTGTCATCACAGGCCAACCTGGTGGGTTACGTGATGGTGATTCAGGCGGCTTATCACTGCCCGAAGATATTTCCGATGATGATGACACCGTCCGGCACGATCGCGCCGGCCCGTGTTTTTGTTATTGGTGCAGGTGTTGCTGGCCTGCAGGCCATTGCGACTGCAAAGCGCCTCGGAGCGCGGGTGGAAGCGTTTGATACACGCCCAGTCGTTGCCGAACAGGTTCGATCGCTGGGTGCGAAGTTCGTCGAAATCGATCTCGGCGAGATCGGCCAGACCGAACAGGGTTACGCCAAGGAGCTGACTAAAGAACAGCTCGACAAACAACGCGAAGGTCAGAAAAAGGTCATCGCCCAGTCTGACATCGTGATCACGACCGCTCAGGTGTTCGGGCGTCCAGCGCCGCGCATCGTCAGCCGCGACATGGTTGAAGGCATGCAGCCCGGCAGCATTGTCGTCGACATGGCGGTGGAGTCCGGTGGCAACGTCGAAGGCTCAGTGGCAGGGCAGATCGTCGACATCAATGGCGTCAAGGTGCTGGGTATCAGCAACCTGCCATCCGAAGTTGCGCGTAACGCCAGCGACATGTACTCCGCCAACCTCTTCAACCTGCTTGATGAGTTCTGGGATAGCGAGAAAAAATCACTCGATCTGGATCCGGCTGACGACATCATCAAGGGGTGTGTGATCACCCGTGATGGGCAGATCGTCAATCAGACCATTGCGAATCACTACGCGAGGTAAGTCATGGACGCCGTATTTCTGGCCTTTATTCTCATGCTGGCCATCTTCCTCGGCTTCGAGCTGATTTCGAAGGTGCCAGCCACTCTACACACACCATTGATGTCGGCGTCGAATGCTGTATCTGGCATCACTATCGTTGGCGCGCTCCTTTCTGCGGGAAGTGATACATCGTTCGTTTCCAGCCTGCTCGGTGGGTTGGCCGTGATCTTTGCCATGATCAACGTGGTCGGAGGTTATGTGGTCACCGACCGGATGCTGGGCATGTTCAAGAAAAAAGTTGATCCGAACGCGAAAGGAGGCAAGGCATGAGTCTCGTACTCGTCAATGTCGGCTACATTCTGGCCGCTATCCTCTTCATTGTCGGTCTGAAGATGCTCAGCTCGCCCGCGACAGCGGTGCGTGGCAACATCTGGTCCGCCTGGGCGATGTTCATCGCCATCGTCGTGACACTGCTCTACAAGAACATCGTCTCCTTCGAATGGATCATCGCTGGCGCCATCATCGGCAGTGCGATCGGCTGGTACACGGCAAAAAAGGTCCAGATGACGGCGATGCCGGAGATGGTGGCCCTCTTCAATGGTTCCGGTGGTCTGTCGAGCATGCTGGTGGGCTGGGCCGCCCTGTACGAGCCCGGCAACACGACCTTCATCCTGATCACGATTGCGCTGTCGATCCTGATTGGTGGTGTGACATTCTCCGGGTCGTTCATTGCCTACGCAAAACTTGCGGAGGTGATGAGCGGTAAGGCGATCGTGTTCAATGCACAGCGCCTGGTAAACGCGCTGATACTGGTCGGTATTATCGTGTCGAGTGTCTTCCTGTGCATGGAGCCTTCGGTGACATCACCATGGCTGTTCGCGCTGATTGGACTCAGCCTGCTGTTTGGTGTGATGGCGGTCATCCCGATTGGGGGGGCAGACATGCCAGTGGTCATCTCGTTGCTGAACAGTTACTCCGGACTTGCCGCGTGCGCCGCTGGATTTGCGATCAACAACAACATCCTGATTGTTGCTGGTGCGCTGGTAGGTGCTTCGGGGATCATCCTGACGCAGATCATGTGCAAGGCGATGAATCGTTCGCTCGCGAACGTGTTGTTCTCCGGCTTCGGAGCCGTGAAGACCGCCAGCAAGGTCGAAGGTGAAGTCAAGCCGATTACCGCAGAAGACGCGTATCTGATTCTGGAATCCGCATCCACAGTCACCTTCGTTCCCGGCTACGGGATGGCCGTTGCACAGGCACAGCACGTGGTCCGCGAACTGGGTGAATTGCTCGAGAAAAACGGTGCAGAAGTGACCTTCGCCATCCACCCGGTCGCAGGCCGAATGCCGGGGCACATGAACGTACTGCTCGCCGAAGCCAACGTACCTTATGACCAGCTGGTGGAGATGGATGACATCAACCCACGCATGAGCAATGTTGATGTGGCGGTTGTCATTGGTGCCAACGACGTGGTCAACCCGGCAGCCCGCAATGATGAGGGCAGCCCGATTTACGGGATGCCAATCATCAACGTGGATCATGCGCGGACTGTATTTGTACTGAAGCGCTCGATGGCTTCCGGTTTTTCCGGTGTGGACAACCCGCTGTTCTTTGGTGAAAACACACGCATGCTGTTTGGTGACGCGAAGCAATCGATTGCTGGTCTCGTTGCGCAGTTCAAGAGCTAACCTTGATTCGACAATAATCGTTAAAGCTGCAGACGCACAGCCAACACAGTCAGACGATTTAAGCGATCTCTTGGTGGGTCTCCTGTGGGAGCGGTCTCCGACCGCGATTGTCGGTGTCATCGAAGATCGCGATCAGGAGATCGCTCCCACAACTTTTCCAGATCGCGATCAGAAGATCGCACAGACTTTGGGTATCGTGACTTTGTGGTCTCTTGTGGGAGCGGTCTCCTGACCGCGATTGTTGGGATCATCGAATATCGCGATCAGGAGATCTCCCACAGGACGTTTTTATTCGACGTCTCACTACTGAATCTGCCAACTTCATTGGTTGTGACCTTACGGTTCAGTTTCCGATGCAATCCCGACCTTCGCCCCAGTCAATCGGTCCGAAGCTCTAAATACCCCTGCGCAGCATTTTCGGTTGCGTAATTATTGTCCAGCTAACCGCACGTTGTAACCCTCTACAGCGGTCTGATTCTTCCGCCGCTTGTCGATCACCCCTTCGTCTGACCTACATCGGTGGTTTCACACCGGTGTAGCGAAATGTTGTGCTCTGCCTTGTTGCTCCGGCTGTGCTGCCAAGCTTGTAGGGTAGGTTGTCGGCAACACCAAGATTGATGCGGGTCTGCGCGGCGGGGATTCCGCTACCAGGCAGCTCGACGGTGTAAACCAGAACATCGGTTTTGACGCTATCGACCATCTCGGTCCCGGCGGATTGACACCCTGTGACCTTGATTTTGCCGCTTTGCATGCTGGCGACGGTCTCTCGCTCAAGGTCATCCATGTTCATGGGTGCAACGATCCACGCATCATTGAGAAACATGAAGAACTTGCCATCGGCCTTGATCACTTCACTGCGGAAGTCATCGATCTGCGAGACGGCGTGCCAGGCAGGCTGCGCCACCTTGGCTTCGCTGGCTTCGATCAATGGTGCACAAGCGGCATCGAGCGCCAGAACAACGGGTGTGGACAACACGGACACTGAGGCGATGCATAGATATTGAATGGCTTTCCGCAAGCTGACCTCTCCAGTCATCAAAGAGGCCATCAGTATCGCAGAATCGAAGATCGGGGCGATCTCTCCTCACATCTCTCTTCGCATCTCTCTTCGCATTTCTCTTCGTATCCCGAGTTCATCGCAAATCACTCGCCTTGAACACACCACGGCGTAAGATCGACCAAAACGGTGTTGGGAAAAAACATGGTAGAAGTTCTGGTCGCGGGTCTGTTGTTGCTTATCACGCACTTCGGACTGTCGAGCACAACCATTCGTCCGA
>JAYSTS010000229.1:0-2362 GCA_043719475.1 Gammaproteobacteria bacterium
CCACAAAGTCGCGATACCCAATGTCTCCCACAAGAGACCACAAAGTCACGATACCCAATGTCTGTGGGAGCGATCTCCTGATCGCGATTTTTGTAACGGTCCATCCCGAAAATCGGCACAGGATGAATCGTTGGGGCGGTGCTGCTGGTCGCGGTTCGAGACCGCGCCTGCAGCAGAAAGAGCTGCGCGATGCTGGGATGGGTGCCGCGATGGGTTGTGCGTCGGAAGCTTTACCGATTATTGTCGAATCAAGGCCAATATGCGGATAGCGCCAACATGCACATAGTACTTATCGTGGTTGCAGCGCTGTTGTCCGTCGTTCTGGTCGAAGGCGGCGTCGTTGCATGGCTGAACCTGGCAGGCGCTGACGTCGATCTGACGGGACACTTTTTCCTCCTCGGGGTCACGCCCGTGGTACTGCTTGTCACACTCGTCATTGGTCTGCTGTTCAGTCGTGTCTTTGCGCTCAGACCGAAAGTCTACGGCATTACCTACTTGCTGCTATGGCTGGTACTGCACGCAGGAGTTCTGAAGCTGATGGGCAATCCAACGATGGACATCGCCTGGTATCTGGACACGATCGCCCTGGTCGGCGGCCTGATGCTGATGCTGCTCTACTTCACACGCTGGCGGGTTGCAGACGCACCGACACCGTAAAGCCCGTCGAACCCTGGGAGAAAGTCAGTGTGCCCTGGTGACGCTTGATGACACTCGCAGCGATGGATAGCCCGAGCCCCGTGCCGCCAGTATCCCGATTTCGCGAGTACTCAAGCCGTACGAAGGGCTGCAGAGCACGCTCGATGTCTTCCGGTGCAATGCCAGGGCCCGGATCGTGAATGGCAACCTTTCCATCGGCTTTGAGTACCACGCTGGCCTTGCCGCCATATCGAATCGCGTTATCGATCAGATTCTGGAACGCACGGCGTAGCGCCACCGCCTGACCGCGTGTGCGAACGCCCTTCACACTCCGATCGGCCTCGATGATGAGCTGTGCATCCCCGCCGCCATCCACCACGTCGTCTACAACGGTCTGCAACAGAGACGTCAGATCCAGCAGCGACCAGGCTTCTTCGCTCAACTCATCACGGGCAAACGTGAGCGACGATTCCAGTATCAGCACCATGGCTTCCAGATCACGTTCTGCCTTGGCCCGGTCGGACGAATCCGTGATCCCATCCATTCGCAGATGCAAGCGGGTAGCAATCGTGCGCAGGTCATGGGAGACCGAAGCCAGCATCTGTGTGCGCTCGTTGATCAGCGCATGAACCCTCTGCTGCATGCCGTTGAACGCACGGCTGGCACGCCGCACTTCCCGCGGACCACGATCCTCTGGCAACGCCTTCGTGATAGTTCCGCGGCCCATGGACTCCGCCGCTTCGACAAACTGCGGCAAGTATCGAGTCAGGCGACGAGTGGCCACCAGAACGATGCCAAGAATGATCAATGTCAGTACGGTGGTCCAGAGTGCACCGAACCCACTGCGCAACGCATCGGTTCTTGCATCAATGATCAACCATCGTCCATCCCGCGTGGGCAGCGAGAGAAGGAAATGGCCTATCTTTCCTTCCAGAATAAACCCGTACAAAAACCGTTCGCGGTCGACAATATTTCGCGCAGCCAGCATCGACCCGATCACTGCATCAATTTCATCATTGTGAGACCAGGACAGCCCGGTTACAGGATGAGGCTCACTGGCGAAGCTGGCCCGAAACTCATCACCACCTAGCGAAGCAACCAGTTGCCCCGTGCGGGCATCCAGATCGCGGTAAACCAGGGCTCGATCAACCGTACTCTGGGCAAACGTTTGAGCACGGTCGAGCATCCGTTCATGTCCAAAATACGCGGCACTTGCTGCGTGAATGACAAGTACGCCAACGACGATACCCCAGGCTAGGGTTACAAACAGTGGTCGGCCCTTACTCACTCGCGTCTACTTCAGTCATGCGAGCTTACTTGAGTCGCCGGCTCCTGGATCAGGACCCACGATGGAACGAACAGGTTTGGCATCGTTCGATTATAGACAGATCGCAGAAACTCTCTGTAACTCAGGGTTGCGGAACGCTGGCACGGCAACACAGCGTTACAGACAATCTCAGCTCCGTGAATTAGCCTTGATTCGACAATAATCGTTAAGCTTCCGACGCACAACTAACGCAGTCTGACGATTTCAGCGGTCTCCTGTGGGAGTGGTCTCCCGACCGCGATTGTCGGTGTCATCGAAGATCGCGATCAGGAGATCGCTCCCACAGACATTGGGCATCGCGACTTTGTTGTCTCTTGTTGGGTCTCCTGGTGGGCGGTCTCTTGTGGGAGCGGTCTCCTGACCGCGATCTGGGTGAATGAAATCGCGGTCAGGAGACCG
>JAYSTS010000230.1:0-5004 GCA_043719475.1 Gammaproteobacteria bacterium
TTGGTATCCCGAATGATGCCTTTACCGGAGCAACGAGGGCAGGTCACCGTGGTGATTTCGTCGAGGGAAGGTCGTAATCGCTGGCGCGACATTTCCAACAGCCCGAAACGCGAGATGCGGCCGATCTGAACTTTGGCACGATCAGCATCCAGAGCCTCACGCATGCGTGTTTCAACCGCACGCTGATTTTTTGGCAGCTCCATGTCGATAAAGTCGATGACGATGAGACCACCGGTGTCGCGAATCCGCAATTGCCTGGCAATTTCGTCTGCGGCTTCCAGGTTGGTGTTGGTCGCCGTTTCTTCAATGTCAGCGCCTTTCGTGGAGCGGGCCGAGTTGATGTCGATCGAGACCAGCGCCTCGGTCGTATCAATGACAATCGCGCCACCGGAGGGTAGTTTCACCGATTGCTGAAATGCGGTCTCGATCTGGGACTCGATCTGGTAGCGACTGAACAGCGGGATGGGATCGCGATATCGTTTCACGCGCGAAGCGGCTTGTGGCATCACTTGTTCAATGAAGGCGCGTGCTTCTTCATAGGCATCATCGTCATCGATAAGAACTTCGCCGATATCCTTGCGAAAGTTGTCGCGAATCGCCCGGATGATGACGTTGTTTTCCTGATACAGCAGCGAGGGCGTGCGTTCTCGACCCCGAGCTTCCTGGATCGCGGTCCACAGTTGAAGCAGGTATTCCAGGTCCCATTGCAGCTCTTCGGGTGCGCGTCCTACACCAGCGGTGCGGACGATCAACCCCATACCCTGAGGAATTTCGAGTTGCGAAAGTGCTTCCCGAAGTTCGTCGCGCTCTTCGCCTTCAATGCGCCTGGATATGCCACCCGCGCGCGGGTTGTTTGGCATCAGGACGATGTAGCGTCCGGCCAGGGAAATAAAAGTTGTCAGCGCCGCACCCTTGTGGCCGCGCTCTTCCTTTTCCACCTGAATCAGGATTTCCTGACCTTCCTGGACGAGTTCCGCGATGTTCAACCTGCCGCCGATGTCAGCGGGTTGTCGTTGAAAATATTCGCGCGAAATTTCTTTCAGTGGGAGAAAGCCGTGCCGTTCTGAGCCGTACTCTACGAAGGCTGCTTCGAGGCTGGGTTCTACTCGCGTGATTCGGGCTTTGTAAATGCTGCCCTTTTTCTGTTCCCGGTGACGGTTTTCAATGTCCAGATCATGGAGCTTCTGACCGTCCACCATTGCCACACGCACCTCTTCCGGCTGCGCGGCGTTGATCAACATCCTCTTCATTTTTTCAGTTCCTGATTCGAGGCCGATCGCGATCAACGTCAAACCGAGGCGAAGCAGGAAGAGTATGGTTCATGAAGGATGACCGACGGCACCCGGGTAGGGTCGGCGGCAACACGGCACACGGATTGGCCAAGGAACGGGAGAGCGACCGGAACATAGTCCCGGCGATCGGCGATTCCTGCCTTGGTGGCGACGACCTTGAGGTCGTGCACTCTACTCTATTGTGGTCTGTCAGCTGATTGGCTGAGCAGCCCGCTATCCTGTCTGGCTGATTCAATCTTTCCGATTCAATCTCACGTCTGCCTGAGGCCGGTTTCGTAGTCGGGCGGCAGGAGTCGTGCTCGGTTAGGGAGCGTTGATTAACGCGCCGAAAACCTCGTAGTGCTTGTATTTCTGACTCTTGTTTTGGTTGAGATCGAGGGAGGCTGCATCAGCTTGTCCTGGAATGGCATACTGACTACCAATACCAAGGTCCGGAAGCCTGGCAAACGGGTCTTCAGACAGACCAGCTGCCACCTCTTTCTCAACGGATTGTCGGTGGGCGTTATGCTGCGGAAGGCTCCCTGGATGACGAAGCCGGCGACGGTACAGTGCGCGGCAGGGAAGTCTGGCAACGAACGCATTTCCTGACAACAGATGGATAGTAGCAGTGAGGGTCGTGACCAGCAATCGCCCTGGTTGGCAAACCAGCAGCGAAGTTTTTACCAGCTCTGGCCTGGTACGCGCCCGGCGGGGCATTGAACATCAATCCGTGAAGGAGCCCAGTGCAGGACAGTGCAGGAATTGGTATCAAGCTCAAAAGGTCCTGGCAGGCATGACTGAGGTCACCTATGTCATCGTCGGTCCGGATGGCGATGGACAGCGCATCGACAACTATCTGCTGAAACTTCTGAAAGGGGTGCCGCGAACCCGTATTTATCGTTTGCTTCGCAAAGGCGAAGTTCGCGTGGATGGCAAGCGCGTGGCCCCGTTGTCCCGACTACGAGTCGGGCAGACCTTGCGTATCCCGCCGGTGACCACATCGACCAGGGTCATGGTTCGGCCGCCGCAGGCGATGGTCGAATCGCTGGAACGTCGCATCATAGTGGAAGAGGCGGATTTCCTGGTGCTCGACAAGCCTGCGGGCACCGCAGTACACAGCGGCAGCGGCGTAAGCGTGGGAGTGATCGAGGCGTTGACGGCAGGACGCAGCGGTTTTCTTGAATTGGTCCATCGCCTCGACCGGGACACTTCCGGCTTGTTATTGCTGGCAAAGTCGCCACAAGCACTGCGCCTGATCCAGAACGAATTCAGACAGCGGTCGGTCAGCAAACGTTATCGAGTTGTGGTGCTCGGTAGCTGGGCTTCGACGGATCAGCTGGTTGAGTACCCATTAACCCGATACTTGACTGCGAATGGTGAACGGCGGGTTCGGGTCGATCCGCAGGGGCAGGTCGCGACCAGTCGTTTTCGAATCCATAAGTCAGGGCAGCAAGTTTCGACGCTTGACGTTGATTTACTGACCGGTCGAACGCATCAGATTCGTGTGCACGCTGCGGCGTTGGGGCATCCGGTTGTGCACGACGATAAGTATGGCGTCGGCGAAGGCTGGCAAAAAACCGTCAATGAAGCCGCTGGAAGATTGCTGCTGCATGCTCACGAACTGAAATTCGAACACGCCGGCAGAGTTTGGCAGTTCACGGCTCCTGTCCCACCTTTGTTTGACGATATCCAGCAACGATTTGGTTGAGTGGTTCTCTTGAATGACAAAAATTATCTATAGATATCAGATAGATAAAACTAAAATCGATCATTTTTCAAACAACCCGCGACTGTTATGACCTTCAGTAGATCTTCTGCGGATGGCTTGGTGGGAGTCGCATCGAAGCTTGCGCCTATCAGCGCGTGGAAGCCGATCAAGCAGGCAGTGGCTGAGGGACTGGCTTTACACTCTCGACAGCCCTACCTATGATGCGCCCGCCATGGCAGGGCAAACTCCAGAGAATGTCACCTACAAGGCTTTGACGTCGGTTGACGCCAGGCTGGACCGCGTCGTGAGTTCCGAGAACTTGCCAAGGTTGTCCGAAGTTGGCGTTTTGCTTTCGCCTGCGAAGGCAACTTTGAGTTTCGCTTATCATGATCGTCGCCGTTGGGTATCTGGGCACGCGAGCGCGCGACTCAAGCTGCCTTGCCAGTGGTGTGATCGAGAGCTGGATCGGGAAATTGAAGTGGATTTCACTGCCTGGCTTGCAACTGATGAGGAGCAGGCTCTGGAATGGAGCGAAAAGCTCGAATCGGATGCACCAATCGTGGTCGCAGGGGAAGTACTCGACGTGCCGTTGCTGATCGAAGATGAACTGTTGATGGCGGTGCCAGGCAGGGTTTGCATCGACGATCTGTGTGTTCACCGGCCACTTCAGGATAGTCAGGGGGAACAGCCTCTTCCTGTGTCCTCGCCATTTGCTGCAATGGCGGAATTGATCAAGAAAGGCTGAGCCGGCGGGCACCAACCGTTAAATCAACAGGAGATATTCCATGGCGGTACCACAGAACAGGAAATCACGCTCGAAGCGCGACATGCGCCGTGGGCACGATGGCCTGAAAAAGCCGACCTTGTCCATCGACGCTACGACCGGCGAAACCCATCGTCGCCATCATGTGACGGCGGATGGTTTCTACCGCGGTCAAAAAGTCGTCGAGAGCGACAACTAGCCCGCCGATGTCCATAGGCATCGTATTCCCGGGCCAGGGCTCGCAGAGCGTCGGCATGTTGTTAGACATCGCTGCGTTATACCCTTCGGTCCGAGAACTGTTCGGCAGGGCCAGCGATGCGATTGGTGTCGACCTCTGGCGAGTTAGTGCCGAAGGGCCGGTTGAGTCTCTCAATCGGACGGAAATCACACAGCCAGCGCTGTTGACTGCGAGTATCGCGCTGTGGGAGATCCTGGCAGCTCATGGCGTGACGGCACAGGCCATGTCGGGTCACAGTCTCGGCGAATATTCTGCATTGGTTGCCAGCGGTGCCATCGGTTTTGAGGACGCGGTGCGGGTGGTTCGCCGGCGAGGCGAACTCATGCAACAAGCGGTCCCCGCCGGTGAAGGTGCGATGGCAGCGGTTCTTGGTCTGGATGAAGCAGAAGTCAATTCAGCCTGCAATTCCGTTGAAGGCGTGGTTGGCGCTGCAAATTTTAATGCTGTCGGGCAGATCGTGATAGCGGGAGCTGCAGCCGCAGTGGCCGCTGCAGCTGAAGCCTGCAAAGCAATCGGAGCGAAACGGGTTGTCATGCTGGATGTCAGCGTGCCGTCTCATTCTCCGTTGATGCAACCAGTGGAAGCCGGTCTTGCTGAAGTACTTGCCGGTGTGTCGATCAGCCTTCCGCAGTGCCCCGTGATTCACAACGTGGATGCTGCGGTCAGTGCGAGTACCAGCGAGCTTACGCAGAAGCTGCTCAAGCAGCTTGCAAGCCCAGTGCGTTGGGTTGACTGCGTTCAAGCACTCGCAGCATTTGGTGTTACCCAGGTGTTTGAGTGTGGGCCGGGGAATGTACTTTCCGGATTGATAAAACGAATCGACCGAAATATCGAATGCACTGCGACGGGAAACCTTATCGGCCTTCAATCCGCACTGGCCAAGCGCTGAGATGGCGGCGTCCGGGCGAATAACGCTCGTCACCGGCGCCTCTCGCGGCATTGGTGCCGCAATTGCCCGGCGTCTGCATGCGGAAGGCCATCACGTCGTCGGGACGGCAACGTCAAAGGCTGGCTGTGAGCAGAT
>JAYSTS010000024.1:0-3499 GCA_043719475.1 Gammaproteobacteria bacterium
AACGAATCGGAACTTTCCAGTTGCTGTACTTCAACACGCAACCGATTAGCGTCCGACACCTGCCAGTCAAACAGTGCACTGCGGATATCGTCTTCCACCAGATCCCGTTCAACCGTCGAGGATCTCAGCACAAAACCCATCGACTCATTGAATCGACCAGCGGCTTCAAGCCCGTACTCACTGAGATCGAAGCCGATATCACGACGCGCAACGGAGAAATCATCGTCCGAATCGCGCCACCACGTGCCGAGGGTAAGGTCCATGCGTGTCCAACCGAGTTCACGCAGGTTCGCGCGCCCTTCCACACTCATCGCTGAGCCGTCCCGACCACGCACATCGGTATCGCTGCGTTGCGCGAAGCTAAGGCCACCGTTATCCGAGAAGAAGGAATTCGCCTGGCTGGCTGTGCTGCCTGCATATTCCAGTTTCAGGTACGTGCCACGACCTTGTTGCAGGGTCACATCAACACCATGCATGTCGTAGTCTTCGGCACCGCGACCTTCCATGACGTACGTGCCGCCGACTGCAATATGCTCACCGAACCAGTGTTTGCCACGCCCACCCACGGTGACGTGATCAGCACTGAAATCATCGGGTAGATATTCGTAGTCAACCAGCACCAGCGGCACATCACCGTCCAGCGGATTGTTGCGAACGATGGACGTCTCGCGACTGCGAATCTGCATCAGCGGACGGGACAGGATGATGCGGCCCTGAATTTCGTCGATCTCGTAGTCCTGGCCACGCACCATCACCATCGTTTCAACCACACGGTTATTGTCGCGATCGCGTAGTTCCAGCGTGATCTTTTCCGAGCCCGGTAGAATGTCGGTATGCGGCAGGTAATAAAGACTGCCGCCCGTGCCTGAAAACTCTGCATGACCGAAAGCTGATTGTGTTTCGGACACAAACGCCTTGGCATGGGTCTTGGTTTCACCCAGTTCGGTCGTTCGCGTACTGTTGTATTCACCCCGCGCGCCATACAGGCTGCGGTTGTACTGGGCGAACTCGGTGCCGGTCATACCAGTGTCATAGTTTCCCCACAGAACCTGTGACTTGTCCCAGTCGACGCGCACATACATACGCCCCATCGTGTTGACGTCAGCCACGGTCGTGGAATCATCCCCATAAACGGGGTAATAACGATCCGGGTCCAGCCGGCGGAATAGCGCATCCGGGTCTTTACGATGGATGTCCGAAAAAATATCACCAATCTCGTCTTCCCGAGTGTCCATCTGGCCGGTGACAAGATAACGCCCCTTGATCTTGCCTTTGAGATAAAAAGCCAGTCGACCATCGACCATGAAGTCGCCATCGTAACGATCATCGCCCGACAGCGGCTCAACGCTACCGGAAATCTTGTTATCGGAGAGCGTGATGTCGGCAAGTGCTGCCAGAAACATGTAGCGACCAGTGACTTCTGCTTCCACGGTCTGCATCAGATCGACTTCACCAGCACGCGCAATGTTCACGACAAATTCGTGCTTGCCGACGGGCAGCAGGTACTCCACCGCAAAGCGGTTGGTCTCATCGAGTGGCAGGTGTGCACCATTGATCCTGATTTCTGGCACTTCACCACGCACATCACCATGCAATCGAATGCGCGAGGCGTGCAGCGGAATGTTCTGCAGGGTCAGGTCGTTACGACCATAAACCGCGCGCCAGCGATCAACACCCTGAGGCAGCAAACGCTCCCGCTCAGCCGGCTCGAATTCGTTGAGGTCGGCGAGGACAAAATTCTGCAACCGCGTTTCATCGAAGTTGCCATGACCGTCATAGGCTCGAACGACCGCGATGAACTCTTCATCGACTTTCACCGAAGCCCCAGCCCAGAGGAATTCACCCAGGTGGCGAGGCAGTGCCTCAAGTACCGCAATCGGGGTTACCCTGTCCACGTCTGTTGATCGATAGATCGATAATTCCAGGCGCGTCATGAAGTGTGCATAGTTGGTGTAGAACGGAATGCTGATGGCACCGGTAATTCCGGTCTCGAGGGTGGTGATTCCTGCCGGTGGCGCGAAGGCAAGCATGGGTAGTCCACCCAGTGGATCTTCAGTGACCCACAACGATGACCCATCAGCGAGTTCCTTGCGGAAGCGTCCTCGGATCGACGCGCGATCACGATTGCCAGCTTCATCTACACTGACCGGCATCTTGACGTCGCCACTGATCGACACCGCACGATTGTCATGTAGCGCTTGAGGCGTAATCGCAGGGTTACGTGGATTGTCTTCGCCGTGGTTGAGAATACGTACAGCAACCCCTTCATCACTGGCACAGTAATTCAGTCCGCACGGATCCTCATGAGCCACAGATTCTGCGGGGTCGACACTCTCTGCTGCATAGGCATTGGGCACTAGTACCGCCAACACCGTTGCCAGTATTTTTTGCAGCACTTTTTGCGGCACTTTTTGCGGCACACTGCTCATTTCTACTCCGGACGATCCTGGTCCCTGAACGGCGCCCAGCGGAGCACCCGACGGCTTGTTATTGAGCGGGCTTCCCTGTGGTCCTACAGGACATTTGGGCGCTGGCGGCTGGAACGCGCCAGCAGCTTCCAGTGCCTTGCGAACGGCCTCGGTCCGACGAATCGACAGCCCTTTGTTGTAGACGTCTCGACCACGACGATCGGCATGACCCTCAACAATGATCTCGCCGCTGCACCCATCGCGAATCTGCCGCGCCAGTGAATCAATCAGCGGCTGATACTCAGCGCCGATGGTGGCCTGGTCAGTATCAAAGAACACCTCGGCATTGATCGCCGTACGTCCATCATTGAGTCGTGCAACTTCATCTCCTTCGACCTCGGTCTGCACGATGATTGCGTAGTTCGGCGCCGCATCGGCCAACTTTTCAATCAGCAGTGCGCGAAGCGCCTGCGCTCGTGCCAGTGCCAACGACTCTTCTCCAGCGCGCGACAGGATGACGATTTCACCACCGTCTCGATCTTTGAGCCGAGCCGCCATATCGTCGATCAGCCGCAGGTAGCGCGCCTTGACAGTGCTGGTGCCGGTATCGAAGAAGACATCACCGACTTCAATGGCTTCAATCGCCATTGGCGCCTGCAACTTCACCGCGAAGTTGATCTGCGACATCAGTCCCTGGGTAATGCGGACCACGCGTGGATTTTCGCTGACCACTTCACTGCCTTCCGGCAAGGTGGTGGTATCCAGCTTCAGGTAGAAATTGCGACCACGATCGAAGCGCTCGACATCGACGGCGGCAAGGTGATATCGGCCATGGACGTCGGTCTCGATCAGTAGTCCTGTAACGGTCGCCAAGCGAACCCCGGGAACACCTGGCTCACCTGGATCTTGCCATCCGTTGGCGTTTTGATCATCGAAGACCTTGCCGATGATGGTCGTCTGCTCAAAATCCGGATCCGACACGATCTGCACGGTGGCGCTGGCCACATTGCCGATCGGCGCGGTACCAAGCGTCGCACTGACCCTGTTTTCGTAGTCGCCCTGACCTACTCCGGCGCCAACGCGCAGCAGAT
>JAYSTS010000231.1:0-41036 GCA_043719475.1 Gammaproteobacteria bacterium
AACTGTGCGGCCCAGACAGGCGCCGTCAGTAAACCCAGGAGAACGAAAACAACTGGACGCATGGAAACCCCTCCCCATGGGCAGCGCGGATCACGCTGCCAAGTCGAATCTGACAAAGTTCAACAGGCTGGCTGATTGCAGACCTGTGAGCGGCCAATGACCACGTCAATGACTAGCAAACGATCAGGCAGGGGGGCGACCGACGGGTCGAAGATGAGGTGAGGAAAAGGATGAATCGAACGACCTTGATTCATGCTCTTCAAAGGGAACAACTACCAGACACTCCCTGAATCTGGACATTTCACCACTCCAATGGCATCTGAACGCTGTCGGAAAATACGCTGGTTACAAGTGCAACGTCAAGCGAAAAGACAAGCCATTCGCTTGTTTTATACGAACCGAATCGGCGTCACTGGTGCTGACATCAGTTTGAGTTCAACGCTTTTTTACCCGGACATCCGGGCTACGTTTGACGAATTCTACCTGCCACGTGTATTGGAGGTTGGGCATTGCTCCGAGGTTTCTGCGGGCTGGGTGTCTCGCGACTCAACCCCCGGACGCCTCCGGAAGTAACCAGGAGTCACCCCATGCCCGATGCTCTTTGTACCCACGATGACTGTCGCCGCGCCACAACCGCAGATCTGCTCGCCTTGTTCTTGCACCCGCCTGTAATTGGGTTGGATGCAGTCGCTACGCTCAACAAAATCCTTGGTGAAACACTCAGGAACAAACCCGGGCGACAGTTGCACGCCGCCATTGAACTCGCCAGAAGGCAAATGTTGGCCATCGTTAATGGACATGCCTGCATTGACGTCATCCAAAATGACGGTGGAATACATGCAGATGCATTTTCTGGGGCGGGCAACGGAAGTCTTTGCGGTGATTTTCCTCGACAGTCGACATCGTGGCTGGCGGTTGAAGATCTGTTCTTTTGCACCATTGATGCCGCGTCGGTGTATCCCCGCGAAATCGTGCGCAATGAACTGCTCCGCAACGCCGCTGCCGTGGTACTTGCGCGCAATCATCCATCTGGTGTGTCAGAACCGAGCATTGCCGGTGTCGCACCGACCAAAAACATCCAACGGGCGCTGACACTGCTCGGTATCCGGCTGCTGGATCACGTCGTGCTTGGTCAAGGCATCATAGAGCACCGGCGTGAGATCACGGGTGGTCCCCGGTAGCCATCTGATCCGGCACAACGGTAAGCTCGCCGCCAATCATTGATCTATGCAGGGAGAACGACATGGCCAGAACGAACCGGAAGTGGGTCCTGAAATCGCGTCCTGAGGTTGAAGTCGAGCAGAAGCACTTTGCGCTGGAAGAAGAATCGGTTGCACCGATTGCCGATGGTCAGGTGCTGCTCGAACATCACTACCTGACGGTCAATCCGCCTATGCGGATGGCGCTGGTGTCCGGTGGAATCACCGGCAAACCGTATCCACTTGGCCGCACCATGTACGGCGGCGGTCTGGCGCGGGTGATCGAGTCACGCAGCCAGGATTTCAAGGAAGGTGATCTGGTGCAGGGTGAACTTGGCTGGCAGCTCTATTCCATTGTTGATCCCAGACGCCGTGCGGCGGTGAAGCGGGTGAAAGCGCCGGATGGACTGCCCGAAACCACCCTCATGCATGTGCTTGGCAGCAGCGGCACCACCGCCTACTTCGGCATCACGGAATACGCGCGTCCAAAACCTGGCGATACGCTGGTTGTCTCAACCGCAGCGGGCAGCGTTGGTGCGCTGGTCTGTCAGTTGGGGCGTATCCAGGGTTGTCGAGTCATCGGTATCACGGGCAGTGACGCGAAGTGCAAATGGTTGACTGGCACACTGAAGACCGACGCGGTTATCAACTACAAGACCGAAAATGTCGAAACACGCCTCAAGGAACTCTGTCCAGGTGGCATCGACATCTACTTCGACAATGTCGGTGGTGAAACGCTCGACACGGTTCTCGGCCAGATTGCGTTTGGCGCGCGGGTGGTGCTGTGCGGTGGAACCTCGCAGTACAACAACGATCTGAACTGGTATGGCCCCACAAACTACTTCAATCTGGTGTACAAACAGGCATCGATGGCGGGTTATTTTGTCTCCAATTTTGCTCACCGGTACGACGAGGCACTATCCCGTCTGTCTGCACTTCTGCGGGCAGGCAAGATGACGTATGCAGAAGACGTACTGCAAGGTATCGACAATGTCCCCAATGCGCTGATCAGGATCCTGAAAGGAGAAAATTTCGGCGTGCCGCTGATTCGGCTCGTTGGCTGATGTCACGAAGGTCAAGTTCATGCTGCATCGTTTGTGGAACGATCACCTGAATGTTGCCGACCTGTGTGTCATCTGGGGCAATAACGCCCGCGAGCTTGAACTTAACCTTGATTCGACGATAGTCGGTAAAGCTTCCGACGCACAACGCAGCGCGGCGTCGGGCAGCCCTCTTGCGCTGCAGGAACGGCGGTCTCGCACAGACATTGGGTATCGTGATTTTGTGGTCTCTTGTGGGAGCGGTCTCCAGACCGCGATTGTCGGGATCATCGAAGATCGCGATCAGGAGATCGCTCCCACAGGGTGCATTTATTCGACGTCCTATTGCTGAATCTGCCAACTTCACTGGTGGTGACCTTACGGTTTGATTTCCGCTGCAATCCCGACCCTCTCTCCAGTCAATCGTTCCGAAGCTCTTAAATACCCCTGCGCAGAACGCGCAATTCACGTGTTATGTGGAAGTACCCACCCGCGAATTGTGGCAGGCGTTCGAGATGGCCCAGCTTTCGAACAACCACTTGCTCACGGAAAAGCCGTCGATTCGTTCAGTAATTGAATCGGTTGAAGTCGGCGATCAGATCCACCTCACCGGTTTTCTGGCCGAGTACTCCAATCACGACGGCTTCCACCGAGGCTTGAGTACCGTTCGTAGAGACATCGGAGATTGAGTGACTACTGTTTGGGCAATTTGAAGACATACAAAGCCTGCCCGTTGGCCGGCTGGTAAATGTCGGGGCTGATCACGGCGGTCATCGCCCGGAACACACCCATGCCCGTTGGCACGGCGATGTACTGCTCGCCATCCACCCCGTACGAAACCGGATAGCCGTGACCTGGCGCGCCGAGCCTTGTTTGCCAGAGTATCTTGCCGGTACTGGCATCGAAAGCGCTGAATTGTCGATCCAGATCCGCGACAAAAGCGAGACCACCGGCAGTGGTCAATACCCCGGTCATGAACATGGCGCGCTGTTCGTGTGTCCACTGCTCTGTCAACGAGTCGACGTTGTAAGCGACCAGTTTGCCGAGATTGCCATTTGCGGACGGCATTTCATAGGAGCGTGAGTCACCGCCGTAACCGCCAGCACCCACAGAGCGGTCGACCGCACGGCCGACCAGGTCGGAACAGAGCTGGTGTAATGGGATGATCAGGCTGCGGGTGCCGGGATTGAATGCCATCGATTGCCAGTTGTGGCCACCGTAGATCCCTGGGCAAGTCTTGATAGGGTCGCCGATCTTCGCGTCGATAATGTCCTGTCGGTAGGTGACGAGGCCGGTCTTGCCATCGATTGACGCGAACAGATTCTGCGGCAGGGTTTCAGCGTGGCCCACGTAGTGTCCGTTTGTGCGATCGAGTTTCCACAACACGCCGTCCTTGCCGATTGTGAAGACCCAGCGGTCGCCCTTGCTGTCCACCAGTACACGTTCGAAGCCGACTTCCATGTCGATGGTCTCACCGGGTACATGCTGGAAATGCCAGCGAATTCGGCCGGTTTTCGGTTCGATGGCCAGGGTCGAGTTGGTGTAGAGGGCAGCATCCTGGGTCGACAAACCGCGGCTGGCGGCAACCCACGGTTTGGCCTGAGCGGTACCGATGTAGAACAGGTTCAGGTGCGGGTCATAACTGCCGGCGATCCACATATCACCACCGGCGCGAAATTCAGGCGGCATGCCGGCCCAGGTCTGGTCTCCAGAATCTCCCGGTAACGCGATGGTCGATGTGCGCCAGAGTTCCTTGCCCGTCTGCGCATCGTGTCCAGTGATGAAACAACCGGTCTGTTTGTAACGTTCGCAGCCATTGATGCCGCTGATGACGACGCCGTCGCCGACGATCGGACCTGCGGTATGGGTGTAGCCCAGCGTGTAGTCAGCCTTGACCGTTCGCCAGCGCTGTTCGCCCGTTCGTGCATCGATGGCAACGATGGCGGCGTCGTAGGTCGATAGAAACAGCTTGTCGCCATAGATGGCGATGTTCTTGGTTGGTCCACCGAGGGTCTGTGATTCTGGCGGATAGCTGTAGGCATACTCCCAGATGACATCGCCAGTCGCAGCGTCCAGCGCCTGAATGATGTTGCCAGGATGCGTCAGATACATGATGCCGTCATGAACCAGCGGCGTACCCTGATTGCTGCCATCACGCATGGCGATCACCCAGGCCAGTTGCAGCTCGTTGACGTTGTCTGTGTTGACTTGTTGCAACGGGCTGTAGCCACTGCCATCGAGCGTGCGGCGCCAGGACAGCCAGTCATCCGCCGGTGGATCATTCAGCATCTGCTGCGTCACCCGTCGAAAATTCGTGATCGGGCGATTGCTGAACGCTGATCGGCTCTTTGCAATGTCATTGATGGTGCTGGCGTCTGACCATGAGTCGAGTGCCTCGCCATCGGCGCGGCTAACCTCGCCAGTGGCGATCGAAATGCTGGTCGTGGTGTTCAGTGGTGTTTGAGGCAAAACAACGGCATTGCTGTCCAGAATCAAGGCAATGATTGCCAGATGCTCTTCTTCACGCAGTCCGGCACCACCGCCGGGTGGCATGTTGGCCTTGTTGTATTGCAGGAGTTCCAGAGAGTTCTTCTTCGCCCACTTGTCCATGAAGGATTTGCCACGCAATTCGCTGCCGTGTGCCGAGCCACCGAGCGAGGCACCATGACAGGAAGCACACTGTGTTGCATAGATCGACTTGCCAACAGCGAGCTGATCAGTATTGGCTAAGGCAAAGGACAGCCAGCCACACAGGGCTGCTGCAACAGTGAGGCGAACCATTGCCAGAGATCCTTGAGCGAAATCGATGAAGGAGATGGTAGCGGCTAGTGTCGCGCAATGCTTGAGTTTGCGCGGTGAACTTCGGGAGGGCGGAGCGGCAATCCATCGCCACTCCATTTGCTTCAACATCTACTTCAACATTTACCCTTCAGGATCAGACAGATCAGTGAAAAGGAGCTTCCATCTACCCTACGGGATCTTCTGTTCGTTAATCGTTTTCCTAAAACATTTCGAAATTCATCGTGTAAGACACGACGAATTTTATCTGGCTGTTATCGAATGCGCCGTCGGCGACCGGACCTTTCACGTTGGTGTCAGAGACCATCAGTTTGAAGCCGGACTTGGCAATGGAAACACCGTAGTCGAGGTAGTCACCCTCAACACCGTTGAATGCTTCCATGAACTCACCGTCGTGGTAGCCAACATGCAAACCGACGTCGATATCGTTACCGGCATCAATCAAGTAGTCCGCTGACAGATACAGCTGCTCCGCGAAGCCGAAGTCCTGGCCGGGCGCTTCGTCAGCTTCGGTGTGTACGAGCGATGCCGCTTTGAATGTGAAACCTGCAACTGCGACCGAGCCATAAACTTCGCCGAAGTCAAAGTTCGCTGCCTTGTCATAGTTGTAGTACATGTAGCCGACGTTGTAGGTCACCTCGCCAACGGTTTTGCTGAACCCGCCGTAGATGTCGTTTTCGTAGGAGTACGGATCACCTGCGCCAAAGCTGACGTTGGAAACCCATGTGCCCACATAGAAGCCGCTATCGTGCGTGTAGTCGAGGCCACCGGATATGGCGGCTTCGTTTTCAGTTTGAGTCAGACCACGCCAGATATAGTTGCTGGCGGCGGTTGCGTTCGCGGTAAGCGTATCTGCATGAGCACTGCTCCCCAGTGCCATGCCGGCAGCGAGTACGCTGGTCGTGAAAAAGGTTAGGCCTTTCATCTTCTTCTCCTCTTGTTGGTCGACGTTCTGTCATCAAGCCGTGTGAAGGTGCTTGTGAGCCGGCACTCACGCTGGCGGGTGAGCTATTGCAGGAAGCATGAATGCAGGAAGCAGGCCAACTGCCCGGAAGAGGTCTGGCGACGCGCTCGATGCGGGAAACGTCTTCAACGCGCCCCTAAGCAGGGCGCGGCACGAATTTCGGCGCACACAATTGGTGCTTGTTCCGCGTTTTCGGGCAGGGGCGTTGACAAGGGTGTCGTTGGGCGAAGAATCGACGGGGTTGGAAGAGCGGCTTACGGGATGGCTTACGGCATAGTCGTTACAACCACGGTACAGAGTCTTACCCGGTTGTGCGGCGCGTGCTGGTAAAACGTTCTTTTGGCAGTACCGATCTGTTGCTGTGAACGGTCTCCTTTTCAAACGCCTTCCAATACCTGCCCTTACTTTGGGCGCGATGCTCGTCTGGCTGCATCTTTCTGGCTTCGATCTCGGTATGCCGATTCAAGGGGCCACGATTCAAGGGTCCGCGCCACCCCAGACATCGATGTCACAACAATCCCCGGCGCAAAAGCTGATGCACGAAGGCCACCTGCGCAGTGCGCTGGCAGCGTATCCGGAGACCCTGGACTTACCGTCTGAAGGTCCGATCGACCAGGCACTGGTCCGTGGGTATCTGCAACTGCGCCACCTCAATCAAGGACAGGCCGGCGTGGGTAAACTTGTCTGTACAAGTCGCGGCGTGAACTGTCTGCTCGCCCGGCGGATGGCCCGGCACTACGATGATTCGAACACCATGGTGGCCGAGACTACGTCGGAGATGGCTTTCAGCTGGGGGGAGAGTGGTCATGCCGTTGTTTCGATGTGGGGCATGTCCGTATTCCATGCCTCAGGAGGTTACGCAGTGCGCCCGGAAAGTCCGATGGTGCTCGATACCGGCAGTGTGGCGACAATCCTGCCACAAGGATTGGTCGGGAGTATTGGTTCGCAACTGTTCACGACGCGGGTGGAAAATCTTGGTCGTCTGGTCCCTCTTGAGATCGTGCGAGCAGGCCCTCTCATGCTCGGCAAGCGCTATTTGCCAGGCTGGATCGCAGCCCTGTCGACGCAGGGCTTTGAACGGGAAGGGGTGCTCGGACTCGACATGCTGCACGCGCTTGGTGGTTTCAAGCTTGATACGCGTAGTCGTCGAGCGACCTTTCTGGGTGGTCGCTGTCCCGTTGACCGCGCGCCTGCGGTGATGATGGAAAGCGGTGTACCCGTGATGCTGGTGGACATCGACGGTCGTCCCCAGCGCGCGTTGATTGATACGGGGTCGACACGCAGTTACGTCTTCGATCGCAGCGCCGGCGCGTCCGCCATGCGCGTACGTTCCGACTTTGGCGACGTTCATCTGCAAGGCGAGATTCGCTCGTCATCGATCCGGATGGATGGCAAGGCGTTGACTGGGCTGTTGGTGCACACGGCAGACAGTGAGCGCTTTTTGGCTGGCACCACTGCGCTTCTGGGTGCGGATGTGCTCTTCTCCGGCGCCACCTTCGGCTTGTGTTTCGAACCGGCTCGCCTCTGGATTGAGTAGAGGGGATTGAGTAGAGGGGATTGAGTAGGCATGGCAGGGATGCTTGCCTCTACTGGCCTTGCCACATCTCTCATGATCCGGACAATGACTCTGCACTGAGTAACACGTCGAGGCCATCGTGTCCCAACAGGTTCATTCGCGCGCCGATCTCGGGCGTCGAATTCATGTCACGGGTCACAGCTGTGCCGGCAAAAGCACATTGGCGGCGCAGTTGGCGACTTTGCTCGGCGTGCCATGCGTCGAACTGGATGCGCTCAACTGGTTACCGAACTGGGTTGGGCTCAATGCGACGGACCCGGCCCGGCTTGATGCGCGCATCATCGAAGCGACCTGCGGTGAGGGTTGGGTGCTGGCTGGCTCTTATGAGTCCTTCACCGAACGACTGTGCTGGTCACGTCTGGATACGCTCATTTTTCTTGATCAGCCGCGTTGGCGCTTGCTGATTCGCGTCTTGCGTCGCTCGTGGCGACGCTTTCGCACGAACGAATTATTGTGGGGTACCAACACCGAAAAGTTCTGGCCGCAGTTGGCCATCTGGAATCGCGAGCAGTCGCTGGTGTGGTGGATCTGGACACAACATGCCCGTAAACGCGCGCGATTCGAAGCGATGCGCACGAATCCCAGGTATGCACACATTCGCCTTGTTCTGCTCCGATCGGTTGAAGAGATTGATGCGTTTCGACAGCAGATTGAAAAGGGCCGGGAATCAACCGGTCAGGTAAACAGGGCGTAAAGCCCGAGCTGCACCATCACGAGGGGAATCGCCCAGAGGCGGTAGTCACGCCACCAACTCTGATCCGGCGCGTCTCTCATGATCTCGGCTTTGGGGATCAGAAACACTGCGAAGGCAATCGCGATGAACAGAATTGCTGCAGAAAGGTTTGCCCACCAGACGGGAAAATCAGCGGGATTCACGACGGAATACCAGGCGGTCGAGGGTTGAAGCAGGCAGTTTTTGTGTGAAAAAACTCACCATCCACAAACAGACCAGCGCAGTGATGAACGTGACAAACGCGACATACAGCATGTTCATGCCCAGAGCAGTCAGTGCGCCGGAAAGACACACACCGGTGACCAGTGTAACAAGCCCCGCCACGGGTGTGGCATGCCGTGTGAACGCACCCAGGACCAGCAGCGCAAGCGTTGGCCCCTGGAACAGCGACAACAGAACCTGGATGAACTCATACATTCCACCCAGATTGCCGATCTGCGGCGCCATCAGCATGGCCAACACCAGTATGGCGGTGGTGAGTATCCGTCCAACCTCAAGGTCGCGAGACCGATCCGCGCCAGTCATCAGCACGCCACGAATGTCTCGCGTGATCATCAGTGCGGTGCTGTTGAGGACGGAGCTGACGGTCGACTGCAGCGCTGCGATGAGCACGACAAACATGAGGCCGGACAGTCCTGGCGGCAGGACGTTTTTGATCACCCACGGTAACGCCATGTCCGGGTATTCAATGTCTGCCTTGAGGACCAGTGCCAGCAGGCCAGGGAAGACGATAAGCAGGGGTACCAGCGTCTTGGCAAACGCTGCGAACATCATCGCCGCGCTTGCATCCCATTGTGATCTTGCCCCAAGGCTTCTTTGCAGAATGACCTGGCTACCACACCAGTAAGCGGGCGAGAGGACGATAGCCAGCCCTAGCATCACGCCTGGCCAGGGAAACGTCTCATGGTCGGCGGGCAGGAAGGCGTGCATGTGATCCGGGTTGGATGCGCTGAGCTTGGTGGCAAAGCCGGTGAAGCCCCCGGTCTCTGCAATTCCCAGCACGACGATGGACAGACCGCCGGCGAACATGATTAACACCTGCACCATGTCGGTATACGCCACTGCGCGCAGTCCGCCGGCCACGCTGTACAGTCCGACCACCGCGCCAGTCACCAGGACGCCGACCCAGATTGGCCAGCCCAGATAAGTCTGCAGTGTCAGCGCCAGAGCCCACAGACCGACGGCGATCGCAAACACGGAAAACGTTGAGGTGATCAGTGCCAGCAGGACACGCACACCAGGGTTGTATCGCTGACCCATGTACTCGGGAATCGAATACACCCCGGCGCGCCAGTACACCGGAATGAAGACGAGCGAAGCGAGAATCATCGCCGGTATCGCGCCGATCCATTCGAAGTTGGCCTGCGCGACACCAACCTTGAACGCCCCACCGGAGGCGCCGACATAACCCTCGGCGGAAATATTGGTGCCGATGATCGACAGTCCGACGACGTACCAGGAGAGTGAACGGCCGGCCAGAAAAAAATCGTGGGCGTTGTGCACGCCTTTGGAGACGCGCAGACCCACAAAGGTGATGACACCCAGATAGGCGATGATGATGGCCAGATCCAACGGATGAACCACGGTGCTGTCTTGACTCCCACTTGATTAGGCGCAGCCTCGCCAGAAGCGATCCACCGTGCCTGAGTTCCCCTGCGGCCCAAGCTTACCTAAACTCTTCGTTTCGGTATCCTGATTCCGGTAAATGCAGCGAAGAGCAGGGACTTTCGAACGGCGCGGACCTTGCCGCTTCATCTCAAACTCCCGAACAATAGGAATCTGAACAGATGGCACTGGACATCATTGGTGCGGGCTTCGGCCGCACAGGCACACTGTCGCTCAAACACGCGCTGGAACAACTTGGTTTCAACCAGTGTTATCACATGATGGAAGTCATGAATCACCCGGATCACAACGGCTTGTGGCGGGCCGCTGGTCGAGGTGAAGCTGTCGACTGGGAAGCCTTGTTTGTTGGCTACAAGGCCAGTGTCGACTGGCCGTCGTGCAATTTCTGGCGCGAGCAGATGCGGGCCTTTCCCGCTGCCAAGGTCATTCTTTCGTTGCGAGATGCGCAGAGCTGGTACGAGAGCGTCATGAATACGATCTGGAAAGTTTCCGACATGATCCAGAAAGCGGACGTGCCAGAAAGCCGGGAGCGCACGAACATGGTGTTCGAGCTGATCTGGGACGGCAAGTTTCAGCGCCGAATGGACGATAAGGCGCACGTCATTTCTGTGTTTGAGAAGCACAACCAGGAGGTGATCGACTCGGTCCCGAAGGAACAACTTCTGGTGTACCGGCCTGGGGATGGCTGGGAACCTCTGTGCGGCTTCCTTGGGTGTCCCATTCCGTCGACTTCCTACCCGAAGATGAACAGCACCGAGGATTTTCAGAAGTTCTTCACGCAATCCAAGAGTTGAAACAACCAGAGCAATGCCGAATGCACCGACTCGTTGTTAGTCCACGACCTTCGACGAAGCCAGATGCATGAGTGACAATCTCACCATCGGCAGTGTGACCGGCGTCGATGTGCATCTGCGGGTCGCTGGTGCCGGCGCACGCAGTTATGCGTTTGTCATCGACTGGCACATCCGCGTCCTCGTTGCCCTGGCGTGGTTCGTATTGGGTACGACCCTGTTTGGCTGGTCGAGCGAGACTCTCGATGCCGCTGGAGAGCCGAATGGTGGCTACTTTCTGTTGGTGATACTGCCGGCGATGGCCATGTACATGCTTTATCACCCGGCGCTAGAGGTGGTGATGTCCGGACACACACCGGGCAAACGCATGGCGGGTATTCGTATCGTCACTACGGATGGATTCACGCCAGGTGTTGGTGCGCTGGTGATTCGCAATGTGCTGCGCCTGCTGGATGGACTGCCGATGTTTTATCTGGTGGGTTTTATCGCCACCCTGGTGACGCGTCAGGCGGTACGAATCGGAGACCTCGCCGCGGGCACCATGCTGGTATACGACGACAGCGATCTTGTGCCGTTGGCGCCTTTGTCAGCCGAAGCCGTCAACCGCGTCGGCTTGCAGCAGGTGGAGTTGATCCGCGATCTGCTTAGCCGTTGGGATGATCTTGCCTCTGCCGCTCGACGCAAAGTCGCGATCACACTGCTGGAACGGCATGGTTCCGATCGCGTCGAGTCCTTGCCGGATGAGTCGCTGCGCGCCCGCCTCGTACTTCTGCTAACGCGGCCATGACAGATCGTAGTTCTGAGACGGCGGCTGCAGATGCTCACGCAGCAGGAAACCGCTGGTTTGGAGCGCGATTGCCAATCTGGACTGCGCTCGGTGAACAGCTGACAAACCTTGAACGCGCTAAACGGGCCACACCTGATCAGGTACTGAGTTGCATGAGGGTGTATCCGGAGCTTGCCCGAGATCTTGCCATTGCCCGCAAGATCGCGCCGCAGGGTCAGGTGACACGCCACCTGGAGCGCCAGTATTTCCGTTTGCATCGCATGTTGTATCAACCGGCGTTTTCGTGGCGGGAAGACCTCGCTGTGCTGATTCAATCGGAACTGCCAACAATCATTCATGAGATGCGCTGGCGAATCGTGGCAGTATCCCTGCTGTTTGTGGCCAGCACATTGTCTGGCTGGTGGCTCATTACCGCCAATCCGGATCTGGCCGGTCTCTTTGTCTCCGAGTCGATGCAAAATGATGTGCGCGATGGACGGCTCTGGACCGAGGGGCTATTCAGTGTCACCCCGCCTTCGGTCATTTCGGTCTCCATCTTTACCAACAACATTACTGTGGCGCTGACTGCGGCGAGTATCGGCGTCCTGTATGGCCTGGGTACGCTCTACATCGTTGGTTTCAACGGCATGATGCTGGGTGGCGTGTTTGCCTATGTTGCCCAGCACAATCTGGCGGATCGGCTGCTTACATTTATCACAGCGCACGGACCTGTCGAAATCTGCGCGATCTGTCTAAGCGGCGCCGCCGGGCTGTATCTTGGTGAATCGCTTGCCAGGCCCGGTCGATTGACGCGCACCCAGGCGTTCCGGGAGTCAGCGCACAAGGTCTGGCGTGTGCTGCTGGTCTGTGTCGTGTTTCTGGTTGGCGCAGGACTGATCGAAGGATATGTGTCACCGAATCCCGATGTTCCGATGGTTTTGAGATTGCTGATCGGCTTCGGTTATCTCGCGCTGTTCCTGTATACGCTGGCCGGCTGGCGACTGCCTGTCTTCAACCGCGGCCTCTTCAACCACGGCCGCGCAGTCGCAGCACCTGATATTGCCGAAATACCCGAGCCTCGAGCTCGTCCGGTGTAGTGGACACCGCCATCGCGCCAAGTCGACGCAGACTTTCCACACTGCCTTCGAGCTGGCGTTTGTATTCCAGCGCTGCAAGGCTTTGGTACGGATCGAGCCAGTGGTTGGCGGCTTGCTGGCCCAGAGTAGCCAACTCCTTGCCGATCAAGCCAACCAGTACAGGTTGATGTTTTGGCACCCAGGCGCGAACCGCAGCCGCAAGCTGACTGGTCGACGTGCCCTGAAAGAGGTCTGACAAGAGGATCACGAGGGTACGCTGGCTGACAAGTTGTCGAACACGTAGTGCGGCCATCAATACGTCACCTTCCACGGGCTGTGCCTCCAGGCTGGAAAGGGCCTGGCGAATCTTTGCCACTGTGGCAAGTCCAGGGGCGGGTGTTATGGCGTGTCCGATCCGATCGCTGAACGTCACCAAACCGACGTTGTCGCCGTTGCGAGCGGCGTATTCCAGCAGGCGAGAAGTCAGGTTGATGTAATGCCCAAGCTGGTCCAGGCCATCGAGCGCTGTTCTGCTGGTGCGTCCAGTATCGAGCACCACCACCACTCGCAGTTGTGTGTCACGGGCATGAACCCGGGTGATCAGATGCCCGCTTCGAGCACTCGCTTTCCAGTCAATCAGCTGGCGGGGATCACCGGATTGATAGTCACGCAGATGATGCAATTCGAGACCTGTTCCCATGCGAAAGGTCTGTGCCCCCGGAGCGGCATGGACGCCGATGAGTCCGGCGCTGCGTTGCCAGATATCGGGCACGACGCGGATGGTCGTGTCGAGGACAAGGTCTCTGGACCACCAGCCAAGGCCAGACGGTCCGGCAAAACGAAGCGGTAGCTTCGACCACTCCACAGTGCCGATGGTGATGCTCTGCACGGGGATGGTGTGCAACAGGCTGCTGGCCGGCGCGATCACTAATTCCTGTAATTGTTCGGTTGGCCACCGCGTCTGGATGGCGCCAGGCAGTGCCGGGTCGAATTGCAACCGCGCCGGGCGTGCGGAGTGATTGGTCAATTCAATCTGCAGCGTTTCGTGCCGACCCAGATGCAGTGCGACAGGCTCGACCCGACTTACCGACAGAACCTGTCGCCGTGCCATCCACCGATCCCATACGAGACCGATCACCAGCATCGCTGCGAGCAGTCGCCACCATGGCACCGATACGCTGGACCATTCGCCGACGATACCTGCCGTGATGATGAGGGCCAGCACCCAAAGGGCCAGAGGGCGCAGGCTCATCGGAGGGTTGATCCGTTCAACGTGGTACTGGCACCTCGTTCAGCAGTCGATCCACTTCATCCTGAGCACTGATGCCGTCGAGCACTGCGTCTGGTGAAAGGATCAGACGATGACGCAGCACCCACGGCGCGACACGCTTGACGTCATCCGGCAGGACATGGTCGCCACCACGAAGCGCGGCTTCAATGCGCGCAGCGCTTGCCAAAGCCAGAGCGCCGCGCGTCGAAACACCAAGACCGATGCGGTTGCTGGACCGTGTGGCGACCGCGAGGTCGAGCACGTAACCCATCAGCGTTTCCGAGACATGGACGTTTGCGAGTTCGTTACGCGCCAGGGTGATGAGGCCGTCGGGAACGTCTTCAAGCGGGGTGAGTTCGCTACGCAGGCGTGAGTCGGGCAGGTTGTATGCATCGAGAATGCGCAGTTCATCCACGCGCGCCGGGTACGACAGGCGGCTTGCGATCATGAAACGATCGAGTTGAGATTCCGGCAATGCGTAAGTACCTTCGAACTCGCGCGGGTTCTGGGTGGCGATGACGAGGAAGTTATCGTTCAGTCGAAACGTTTCGCGATCGACACTGACCTGGCGTTCTTCCATGGCTTCAAGCAGCGCAGACTGTGTTTTTGGCCCGGCCCGATTGATTTCGTCGACCAGCACAACATCGGCAAACAAAGGGCCAGGCTGGAACACAAAGGTGCTGGTGGTTTTGCTGTAGACGTGAACACCGGTGATATCAGAAGGCATCAGGTCGGCGGTGCCCTGGATGCGATTGAACCGTCCGCCCAACAACTGAGCGAAGTGGCGAGCGAGAAGGGTCTTGCCAAGTCCCGGCGGACCTTCAAGCAACAGATGGCCACGGCCGATCAACGCCAGGGTCAATGCGTGGATGGTTTCGCTGACTCCAAAAGCAACGCGGCCGAGTTCCTGTTGCAGGTGATCCTTGAGTTGAACCGCAGCACTTGTCATCTGGATGCTAGCCTCGCTTTCCTTAGGTTGTTGTGGAGCTCTCGCAAGGATACTGCCTTGCCGGCCGCCAGCAGGCCGGCGTCGCGCTTCAATGCAGCAAGCAGGTCCTTGTCGAACGTCGGCTGTGTGTCGAGCCGGGACCACAGTTCGATCGATTCGTCTGCGGAACCACGCTGCTCCTTTTCCCACACGGCGAGCATCTGTCGACCGAAAGTGACTTTGTCGAGCTTGCGTGCCAATAGACCACCCATGGCCCGAATGTGGTCACCGAGCCGTGGCCGCCCATCGACCGGTAGCGGCGGTGACAGACGATTGCCGGTGGTCAGCAGATAGATGAACCAGCCTGTCAGCAAAAAGCCGACCGAGTGCCACAGGCGTTCATCGCGAAAAAATCGGGAAGGGTCATCAAAGGCGCCGATGCCGAGCCGATAGTCATCGATCAGCCAGGCACCTTCACCTTGCAGTCGAAGTGCGACCAGATTGCGAATCAGCTGCGCGTTGCCTTCCGCCTGCAGTGCCTTGTTCGAAAATAGCGATGAACTCGCAAGGACAATGATCTGCCCTTTGCCACGCGTGATCTCCCAGATGCCGGGTGTCTTGGTCGAGCGCTCACTCGCCGCCTGCGTCAGCAAGGATGTTGAATCGGCGACTTCCGGCAACCAGAACTCGGTACCAGCGTCGGTGTAAAAAACAAGTTCATGCACCCCCGTCATCAGCGGATGTCCGACGATGGGATCCAGGTACAGGGTTGCGCCTGACAGGTGCACTGTCGGGGTATTGCCAGCGTGCGCCTCTTGTTCGACCTCGGTCACCGGTACTTCGGTCAAGGCTTCCAGTTCCTCGATCATCTCGTTGCCATACGAAAGGATCCAGGCTGGAGTGTCGTTGAGAGCGGCGCTGATGATCAGGGTGTTACCTTGCCTGACCCAATCCAGCAAGGCGGCAACCTCGCCTTCCGTGGCGTGAACGTCGTGTGGCAGCGTCGTGAGCAGCAGATTGCCTTGAGGTGGCAACGCACTGTCGGTGAGTTCGAACCAGGATTGTTGCCAGCTGCGTACCGGAACCTCGGCGGCATCCAGCCAGCGGTGGAGCGCGGCCACACCAAAATCTTTCAGATCCAGGGTGGTGGGACGAGAGGGGGGCGGCGCCGAAGTTTGCTGAAAAAGCAGCAACCACGTGACATAGACGGCGGCCAGGAGACCGGCGATGTTCTGCATGCGCTCGCTCAAGAGCTTTCCTTTCGCAACAGTGACTGCAGCAGGTTTTCCCCGGTTGTGATCAGGTCGCCCAACTGTGATTCATCCGGTTGCCAATCGGCGTAAGCGATTCGTTCAGCGCCGCTGGCAAGCCCTAAGAACTGTTGTTGAACCGGCTCTGCGAGCGATATGACCTGCTGCCGGATTTCGTGAATCGTCATGCTGGGAGCCTGGGCGGGTAATGCACTACCTTGTAATCGGCGGACGACGACGCCTAGCAGGAAAGCGGGTTGCGATCTTGGCGGTACATCCGCCAGCACACTGTCATGAGGAGCCGCTGCCGAGGGTTGATCAGTTCGGTCGACTGGCTGGTTTCGTTTACCGAACACACCCGCGCGCCGTAGTTCCCGAACAAAAATAACCACCGCAGCCGCAGCTGCTCCGGCAAAACCCAGTTGGATCATCGACAAGATCCAATCTGCTTTGATCCAGCCGGTAAGCCGCTCCAGCAACGTTGCGAGATCTGTTTCTGTTTGTGATTCGAAGGTCGCTTTCAACCAATCCCAGATCCGGTCCCAGACAGAGCGTTCTTCTGTCCGGGGCGTAGGCAATTCCTTGAGGATGGAGTCAAGAGACTGTCGAGTCAGAGACGGATTCGATTGAGCGGGTGCCGCGTATCGTTCGGTCAGAATAACGAAGTCCCGGACCTGCTCGATGGTCAACGTATCCGGAGTGGTTCCGATCAGCGTGTCCCGCCACTTGCTGTCACGTAGTGCCGCGGCAAGTTGAGGGCACGCCGATGCGACAAGAACATCCTCGGTTTTACTGTCTTGTTGCAGAGCACTGTCTTTTTGCAGAGCAATCAGGGCCTGGCAGTCATCTGCGAGATTGGCGAGCGGGTCGTCGGCGACCACGTTTGGGGACAAGGTGCAGATGACACACAACACTGCAATGGACAGACGCAGCCCATGGATCGAGCGCACGCACCGTGGATACCACACTGGCCGATATTCGAAAGGATTCAGGCGCTGACGATCGATTCCGCGCGCCGAAGCAGATCGTCCCCGCCTCGGCGCAGTTTGAGATCGTTGTACATCACCAGCAGGATGGCGTAGAAAAACGGTGTCATGACCGCCCCAACAAGCGGGGTAACGACAAATGTGAAGATGAGCATTCCCATTGATTCCTCACTTTCCAGCGCTCCGCCGATCACTCCGCCAGCCACGAACATGATCAGTGCTGTGTACAGCACCATGGCGATAATGCCGAGTACACCAAGGATCGCAGCGGTACGCCACCAGTAGCCCTTGATCAGCTGGTAGCTGTAACTGAGGCTTTGCACTGGACCTTTCTGATCGGAGATGACAGCGATCAGATAGAGAATCCAGTACACCGAGATCATGATGCCGGGCACGATCAGCAGGATCATGCCGACAAAGATGGCGACACCGTACAGGATCGATGCGCCAAGCATGGCTGGCAACCTCGTCAGACCCGCGAGTACAGCCTCGTCAATCGCCACAGAGCGATTGTTGGAAATTGCATCTTGCATCGACAGGACTCCCAGATACGCTGCCATCGTCAGCAGGGAAGCGATGACCGCAACACCAAGAGGCAGGCCAATGGAGCCACCAACGAGCGCGCTTTGAAGTGAGCCAAGTCCCATCACCCGCGTTACGATTTCGGGCAGGGTAGACAGGAGGCCACCAGCCAGCGCCAGCGGAAAGGTTTTGGCCACACTGGCCTTGAAGAGCGTTATGCCGTTGTCGAGTACACCACCAATACTCAGTGGCTCTGAGGGACGCTGGTACATGGGTCGATCTCCGTTCGAGCAGCCGTGACACCGTGATCATAGGTGAACTGCTTGAGCTCGGCCATCGGCCTGAATCAAAAGGGCCTGAATCGTCAGTTGCGCGTCACCGCGCGAACCGCGTCCAGTTCGTAGCCCGCGTGCAGGAGTTGATCAGCAGCCAGTTGTTCGACCTCGGCCATTGAGAACCAGCGCAGCTCGACCAGCTCGTTGTCATCCCACTCGAACTCGTGAATGTCGGTTTCGGCGGCGTACACCATGTGGGCGGCGCGTTTATAGTCGAACCTGCCGATGGGCGTCAGTTCACCCACGTGGAAATTCAGCTCCTCGAACAGTTCGCGACGGACAGCCGCCTCCGGCTTCTCACCCCATTCGACACCACCGCCTGGAAGTCCCCAGCGCCGGGGAGTCTTGCGCCAGAAGCTGGAATGTACGGCGAGTAGAAAGTGACCGTTACGATGCAGAACACAGCGGGCAGTCTTGTAGCGGGTGATCAAGGTGATGATGGATGCTAATTGGGTCCGGTCATTGTAGCCCGAACGGTCTGCAGGCGCCCGAACAGGGCAACGCGATCTGTCAGGGTGTGGAAAAAGTCACACCATCAACGGTGACTAGTGCTCGGGCGGCTGCCAGTCCTTGGTAGGCGGGTCGTGTCAGAGAAACGCTGCTGTCAGCGATGTCAAAGGCAACACCGATTGCTCCATGGTCAGGATCTCCCGTGCCACTGGCGATGAATGCAGGACCACCACCTGGTGCGATGCTCTGCTCCCCGGCAAGTGTGTCGATCCAGGCAGAGGCGGATAGTGGCAGGGCCGATGGTCGATCGAAAGAGACCCGTGTGCGGTCGTTGATCAGCACCTGCAGTGCCTCGCGCACCGCCTGATCGTAGTGGTGCAGGATCTTTGCCGCCTGAGCTGTTCCGGTGTACGAGCCGTACAAGGGCAGGGCGAGCGCCGCGAGCGAGGCGATGACAGCAGCGACGATCATCAATTCGATCAGCGTGTAACCGGTTTGCTGACGTCTCATGAGCATGTCAACGCGAAGTTTGGGTTAGGAAGATCGAGCAGGCTACACGCTGAACCGGCCGCTACCTGTGGGACATCGGCCGTCCGTTGTGGAAGTGTTCAACCTACAACGACCAATCCGTTTTTGGGTCATGAACGGAATGGCTAACCTTGATTCGACAAAATTCGGTAAAGCTGCAGGCGCACAACCCATCGCGGCGTCGGGCAGCCCCACCGCTGCAGGAGCGGTCCCGAACCGTGACCAGCAGCGCTGCCCCAACGATTCATCCTGTGCGGCTTTTCTGCATGCACCGTTTCAAAAATCGCGATCAGGAGATCGCTCCGATCAAAAGTCACGGAACCAACGGTTCGCGATCGGGAGATCTCCCACAGGGCGCTTTTACTCGACGTCTCATTGCTGAATCTGCCAACTTCATTGGTTGTGACCCAACGGTTTGATTTCCGCTGCAATCCCGACATTCTCTCCAGTCAATCGTTCTGAAGTGCCGAATACCCCTGCGCAGCATTTTCGGTTGCGAAAATATTTGTCTAATTGAGGTTAGAAATCCTGTTATCTGAAGAACCAGCCGCGCCACGGCGTCACCTGATCGAGTGTTTCCATCACGCGGAGGTAGTTGCCTGAGCTCCACTTGGTCTGGTCGTGACGGAAGCGAGCCATATCGTAAGGCCGCGTACCCACAGCGAACTCATGCAGGGGTTCTTTAAAAGCGTCGGAGCGGTCTTCGTTGATGCGAAATGCGGCCGTCGATTGTGCTGCCGGATCGGCGCCGTTGGCGAGTAACCAGGCGACTTGCGCGTCATTGGGCTGCAGCGCCGCGTGGTGCAGAGGTGTCAGACCGAATCGATTGCGGGCATCCACACCGTCAGCAAGCAGACGTGGGTCGCTGAGCATGCTCGTGTGCGGTGGGATACAACCGGCCTTGTCTCGTGCATGGACATCGGCACCTGCGGCGAGCAGCAGGTCAATGGTCTCTCGGGACGCAGTGTGCAGCGGCGTGCGTCCGTGATAGTCCGGCGCATCGACCTTCAGACCTGCGTCCAGAAGGACGGTCATCAAGGCGAGGCGATTCTCGGCTCGCAGGTACGAGGTGGCGGAGTGCAACAGCGTCTCATTGCGTGGTCCTCTGGGGAGCTGTCCATCGGCTTGTTGAATCAGGGCGGTCAACTGGACGGTATCACCAGCCTTCAGGGCGTCGGCGAAATCGGACAGCGTGTCGGCAGCTGAGGTCCTGGTCTGCTCCAATGTCTTCGTGGCAGCGTACCTATTCCTCTCGGGTGCAATCCACGTAGTAGCGTCGCTGACCGGGAACCGAGTCGTCTTCAACAAGGCCGTGCACGTCGGTATCAAAACCCGGAAACGCCTCATTGAAACGGCGTGTAAAGCGCAGGTAGTCAACGATTTTACGGTTGAAACGCTCGCCGGGAATCAATAGTGGGATGCCTGGCGGATAGGGGGTCAGCAGCGATGTGGCGACGCGTCCTTCGAGCTTGTCGATATCCACGCGCTCCGTCTTGCGGTGAGCGATGTACGCATAAGCATCACTGGGCTTCATCGCTGGCTGCAGGTCTGACAGATACATCTCGGTGACCATGCGGGCGATGTCGACTTCAGCGTACATGTCGTGAATCGCCTGACAGAGGTCACGCAAACCCATGCGTTCGTAACGTGGGTGTGCCGCGCAGAATTCGGGTAGCACACGCCACATGGATGCATTGCGGTCGTAGTCGTCCTTGAATTGCTGCAGGGCTGTCAGCAGGGTGTTCCAGCGACCCTTGGTGATACCAATCGTGAACATGATGAAAAACGAATAGAGGCCGGTTTTTTCCACCACCACGCCATGCTCTGCAAGGAACTTGGTGACGATGCTGGCCGGAATACCGGTTGCGCCAAACTTGCCCGACATATCCAGTCCGGGGGTGATGATCGTGCATTTGATCGGGTCCAGCAGATTGAATCCGTCAGCCAGATCGCCGAAGCCGTGCCAGGTTTCCCCGGCCTTCAACACCCAGTCGGCGCTGACGCCAATGCCTTCTTCAACCAGTTCATCCGGCCCCCAGACCGTGAACCACCATTCCCCCTCGCCAAATTCGTTGTCGACCTTGCGCATGGCCCGCCGAAAATCCATCGATTCCTGGATGCTCTCATGGACCAGTGCCGGCCCACCGGGCGCTTCCATCATGGCGGCTGCGACATCGCAGCTGGCGATGATGGCGTACTGCGGGCTGGTGCTGGTGTGCATCAGGTACGCTTCGTTGAACAGGTGACGGTCGAGTTTGCGATCGGTGGCGTCCTGCACCAGAACCTGACTGGCTTGCGAGATACCGGCCAGTAACTTGTGGGTGCTCTGGGTCACGAAGACCAGCTGGTCCTTCGGTCGAGCGCGGTTTTTGCCCATGGCGTGGAAGGTGCCGTAGAAGCGGTGGAATGCTGCATGTGGCAGCCAGGCTTCGTCGAAGTGCAACGTGTCGACGTAACCATCGAGTGTGTGTTTGATCGTCTCCGTGTTGTAGAGCACACCGTCGTACGTGCTCTGCGTCAATGTCACGATGCGCGGCTTCACGCTGGCCGGGTCGACGCCAGCCAACAGCGGGTTGGCAGCGATCTTGCGACGAATGCAGTCGGGCGAAAATTCAGCCTCGGGGATCGGCCCGATGATGCCGTAGTGATTGCGCGTCGGCGTGAGAAACACCGGCACGGCGCCGGTCATGATGATGCTGTGCAGAATGCTCTTGTGACAGTTGCGATCGACGACCACCACGTCGCCTGGCGCCACCGTGTGGTGCCACACCATCTTGTTGCTGGTGCTGGTGCCATTGGTGACAAAAAAGCAGTGGTCGGCGTTGAAGATGCGGGCAGCGTTTCGTTCGCTCTGCGCGACGGGGCCGGTATGGTCGAGCAGTTGGCCCAGTTCTTCGACGCTGTTGCAGACGTCTGCTCGCAACATGTTTTCACCAAAAAACTGGTGGAACATCTGGCCGACAGGGCTCTTCAGAAAGGCCACCCCACCGCTGTGCCCCGGGCAGTGCCAGGAGTACGAACCATCCTGCGCATAGTCCATCAAGGCCTTGAAAAAGGGCGGCGCCAGCCCGTCGAGGTAACCCTTCGCCTCTCGGATGATGTGGCGCGCCACGAATTCGGGGGTGTCTTCGAACATGTGGATGAAGCCGTGCAGCTCGCGCAGGATGTCGTTTGGAATGTGCTGGCTGGTGCGGGTCTCGCCGTAAATGTAAATCGGAATGTCCGCGTTCTTGAACCGGATTTCCTCAATGAATTTACGCAGGTTCAGCACCGCGGGGTCCAGTTCCGGGCCGGGGGTGAACTCTTCATCATCGATGCTGAGGATGAATGCGCTGGCCCGGCTTTGCTGCTGCGCAAACTGACTCAAGTCGCCGTAACTGGTGGCACCCAGCACTTCAAAACCTTCTTTTTCGAACGCTTCCGCCAGGGCGCGAATCCCTAAGCCTGAGGTGTTCTCGGAGCGGAAGTCTTCATCAATGATGACGATGGGGAAACGAAATCGCAGCATCGGCCAGGTCCATGGTTGAGGGGTGGATCAGGACAGGGTTGGTCAAGAGCGCACAGTGTAGGGATACCGCGGCTTCATGCTAGTGAAGTTTTTAGTCGGGGCACCGCTCGTCGTCGTGGCGTGGCCTGGCGTGGCGTGAGTGTCGACGACGTGATACGGCGTGGCGGCTACTGCGCTGCTTTTTCCCGTACCTGCTCAACCACTTCGCGTACTGCAGCAATGACGGCCTGCGGCTGGTCGAATTGGATGTAGTGTGCCGACTGCGGTACGACCTCGTGGCGACTGCGCGTCGACCACGTCGCTTCTTCGTCGTGCAATGTGCGCCAGACCGCATCCATGCGATCGCCTTGTTCAGGGGTCAATTCCATCTGCTGCAGATCGTTTGCGGATGTGTTTTCGCTGCGTGTCAGCACGACCATTGGGCGATCACCGAGTTTGCGCGCCTGCTTCGGGATGGCCATCGTGGCTTCGAGACCTGACATTTCCTGGCTCAGTGAATTGAGCGACGCGGGGAACCAGGCTGCACTCGGCGGCTGGATTGCGGGTGGTGCGTTGGGCGGCGCCGTTGGTTCGTTGCGAAGTATCACGCGTACCAGGCCGGTCCAAGCGATCGATGCGGCGAAATTCAACAGGCCAGTGGGTTGCCCGATATCCTTTCCGAGGACAGCTCGCATGCGAGCAACCTGATCAGGATGCGAAGCGTCAACCAGTACCAAACCAGCAACTTCCTCACCGTAGAGATCTGTGTACGTCAGGAGATACGGCCCACCCAGGGAGTGGCCGACCATGACATAGGGGCCGGGTTCCGCTGCCGCGTTCAGAGCGTGGTGCAAATCCTCGGCGACGTGTGCACTGCTGAACGGCCGATCGTTGGCATCGCTCCACATCATTCCCGCGCGACTGTACGCGCACGCCCGAGTCGTCTGCGCAATCGGGTCATGCACGGCGGCCCAACTGAGCGATCCCAGGCTGTCGAGCCCGGATTCGAAGACAACTACCGGTGACCCCTGACCACGGCAGTCGAGATGAATGTAGCGACCGTTGCCGATGTCCACCCGCTTCCCAGGTGCAGGAAATTCCTTGGTGGCGTTTGTTCTCGAGATGGTCTCGTAGATTGCGCCGGTGATGGTAGCCAGCACCACCACCGACGGCAGAGCAATGGCGATCCGCGTGATCCACTTTTTCATGGAATCGTTCCAATGGAGATGGACAGAGGGTGTGGGCCTGGGCGAGTCAACCCGGCTGGCGAGACTTGTGAGTCTATCCGGCGCGGGTCAACTGCGCAGGACGAACGAATAGAGTATCTGCCGGACTGTAATCGCGCTCGTTGTTCCTGCGTTCAATCTCGACCCGTGCGCTCGAACCTGAAACACGAGCACGATCAGGGTGATGAGTACGGCAAGCGATCCAATGATTTCCGCAAGCGAAACGAGTTCCGAAATCGTCCCGTCATTTGCAACGATCAGTTGTGGTACCCAACGCTTAGTATCCGCTGCGCCGCGCTGTGTGAACATCTGCATGATCTTGTTCGGCTTCGGAAATCAGTCGACGGCAACATCCCATATGCATCACTTTGGTAGACTGGCCTGGAGCTTCTCGTAAGATTTCATCATGTCGGCGATGCGATCTCTCTTCACGAATGGCGCGCTGAGGAATCGCTCGATCGTGGTATTGAACAACTCGGGGTCGTCGAATGGAACCATGTGGGTGCTGTTCGGGAAGATCGCGAGCTGTGCGTTGCGCAGGTGACTGAAGATCTCGACGATGTGTTCAGTCCGAATCATGTCGTGGTCACCCGCCAGGACGAGCGTCGGCGCCGTGATCCGCTCGAGTTGTGTCGGATCGATGTTCGGTTCCTTCAGCATCATGCCTGCCACCTTCAGTGCGCGCCTCCCGGCTGGCGTGTCACGCTCGCTGTCGGGCGTCGAAGCCAGAATCGACCTGATCATCTCCTCCGACTCCTTGTAGATGGCATTCATGCCGGGGTTCAGGTTCGGTGCCATCGACACGATCCTCTTGACCTTGCCGGGGTGTCGAACGCCGAGCAGAAGGCTCTCAATACCGCCGTCACTCCAGCCGATCACATCTACCGGCTGGAGCTTGAGGTGATCGATCAGCGCGGCGAGGTCGTCCGTCATCGTCTCGTAGTTGAGTGGACCATCACTGTCGGCGGAGCGACCGTGATCGCGACTATCCATCGCGATCACCTTATAGCGCTTCTTGAAGAACTCGATCTGGGCGGCCAGCGAGCCGATGCTCGCTCCATTGCCATGCACAAGCAGCAACGGCGTGCCAGTGCCGTAGGTTTCGTAGTACAGCGAGACGCCATCGTGCGTGAACGTGCCGCTGGCTTGCGCGTTTGCGCCATACGGGACTGCGGAAACTGCGGTGGCCGCTGAGACCTCAGGTTTCTCTTCCGTCCTGGCGTAGGCGGCTGCTTGAAGAAGCACGATGACGAGCAATGCCGAGCGAAACAGTGTGATCATTTTCTGCTCCTGATGAATGTGGGCATGCGCGAGCGACGCGTAGGCAATCCTGCGTGCATGACGAATGCGGATTTATACATCGTGAGGATCATGGCGTATAGACACGGGTTGGACAATTCAGCCACGACTACTGAAGGTGATTGTTCGCGATGGAGTTCGGAACGGCGAGCTCGCACTACCAATAGGCGATGTCACCGAAAATCTGAACCTCCTGAATCTCAGGGATGCTCTGGAATTTCGGACGGGGGCTGCCAGCCTTATCCCTGTTAACCCGCCTGCTCGGCAGTTCCAGTTTGAACGTCGCATCCGATCCGCTGGACAGACGGGTAAAACTGATGGAGCGCGATTGATTTCACGCGGTTGAACTGGTTTTGCACATCGAACACCAATGCGAGGCAGGTCAACATGCGCTCGACATTCCGACACACTCTGAGAGGATAGGAAGGATAACGTGTGTTTTCTGGGCGATCACGAAGTACTGCCGCGAGCCGAAATTTGGTTGGTGCTCAGAGAGGAGCGGGCGAACGATCAGACGATGGTGAAGTTCTCACGCGGCAGATGGTGGATGACGTGAGGTTCTCTGGGCGAGACGGGAAGTGCGGAATTCAGTTGCGCAGGGGTGTGAGTTGTCGAGAGCTTGTCAACGTTCGGCAAAGAGATCAGGGAGAGTCTTGTGTGGTATTGCGCGTGCGGGTGGTTTGCTGGGCGGGGCACGCTGCTGGACGTGCTCGAGGATTTTGCCAATGAGATCGGGGTCGGTGACGTCTTCGATGACGCAGAGTTGGCCACCGCAGAGCGGGCAGAGGGCTGCGCGCCCCGGGGATGTCGATGTTGAAGACACGTTTTAGTCGCAGCGCCCAGGAGAGCGGGGCGGTTAGCGATTCGGTTATTGCGGTTCCGTGTTGGTTCTGGGCGTTGTTATCAGTTGGCTGCTGATCCTGTGTTGTTCTGGTCTTGTACCTGCGAGGTTTGTCTGCGGCTGGAACGATGTGCTGCCTGAAGGGTGAGATTGGCGCGGGGTCGCGGTACGAGAGTGGCGAGGCGTGCGATAAAGTCTGCTGGCCAATGAGCTGCAAGTCACCACGACTAAACTTGAGGCGACCAACCTCGAACTCACGGCGGCCTCTCAACACAAGAACGCCTTTATAGCCAACATGTCGCATGAGCTTCGTACATCACTCAACGCGATCATCGGTTATTCCGATCTGCTGCATGAAGAAGCGGAAGACATCGGTCAGGAATCCTTCATCGAAGACCTCGGCAAGATCCGCTCTGCCGCGCTGAATCAGCTGACGCTCGTCAACGACATTCTTGATCTGTGGAAGATCGAAGCAGGTCGCATGACTGTGAACATCGGATCCTTTGATGTCGCGAAGATGCTCTGCGAAGTGGGGTCGGTCACCAAATCTCTGTTCGACAAGAACGCCAACACGTTTGTGATCGAGTGTCCATCGGACATCGGCATGACGGAGGAGCAGATTAACAAGCTGTTCCAGTCGTTCAGCCAGGCCGAAGCGACGACGCAGAAAAAGTATGGCGGCACGGGTCATGGCCTTGCGATCTCGCGACACTTCTGCCGGATGATGGGTGGTGACATTACGGTGACAAGTGAACCCGGACGCGGCTCAACGTTTACGATCACGTTGCCACGCGAGTGCACTGCCGTGGAGACCACGCCATGATGTGGACTGTCAAGTGAAAGAGGGCGCACGTCCAGCATTCAGCTGCTTTGCACGAGTTGTATGTTCTAGTTCACTTTCTGTAGTTTCCTGGCGGGGCATGGCATACGGCTTCCACTGCACATGTCATGTAGACATCGATTGTTCCCCTATTGGGAACATGCTACTTTCAACTGATGCGGATTATTGCCAGACGCACGCTCAGAGAATTTTGGCTACGTCACCCGGATGCCGAGCAACCGCTCAAAGCCTGGGTCGCCGAAGTGCGGGTTGCCGATTGGAAAGATCCGCAGGGGATCAAGCGCAGATACAGGCATGCGAGTTTCGTTGCGGACAACCGCATCATTTTTAACATAGGTGGCAACAAGTACCGCTTGGTGGCTCATGTGAACTTCGACTTTCGAGTCGCCTATATCAAGTTCGTCGGTACACATGCGGAGTACGACAGAATTGATCCGGAGACAATTTGATGGATATTCGACCTGTCAGGACCAAGAGAGACTACGAGAAAGTCCTACGTCGCATCGAGGCGCTCATGGACGCCAAAACTGGAACAAATGAGGGCGATGAACTGGAAGTTCTCGCGACGCTTGTCGACGTCTATGAGGAAAAGCACTTTCCGATAGGTGCGGCAGATCCGGTAGATGCCATCCTGTTCAGGATGGAGCAGCAAGCATTGGAACGAAAAGACCTGGAAGCTTTTATCGGCTCCCGTCATCGGGTTTCTGAAGTTCTCAATCGAAAGCGCGGCCTGTCGCTCGACATGATTCGACGACTCCACGCAGGGCTGGGAATACCGCTCGAAGTTCTGGTTGGACAAGCGGCTTAGCGGTCGCGAATCCGAAGCAAACACGGAACGGTCACACCGCGTCGGAAAAAGACCACGGTCTCCAATGCGGTCGTCCGAGACAGAAAACCGCAGAGGCGGATATCAAAGGTGGAATGACAGGCTTTTGGCGTCCATTCTCCGGTGGCCTGGGACACGAGCTTCTGGCGTCGATCGGCTCCCCACGGATCAGGTAGAAAATGCGCACCGGCCAGCGGCCAGAACGGGTACGTTACGCCTCGCTGGAATCAGACGACTTGTTAGCTGGCATGTGAATCACCCTCTGGTTTTACAATCCGATCCGGCGAGCGATGCTCCCATAGAAAGTCTCCCGGACTGCCTGTGAACAACTCACAAGCTGACGCTCACAGATCGTGACCGCGCTGGCGCTGCCTTCGACGTGTGGATAGTCACTGGAAAAGCACAGCATCTCCGCAGGCACCCGATCAAGCACTGGGTGCAATGGTTCGTTCACGATAAGTGGCGTCACGGTGACCTGGCGATGCAGATACTCCGACGGTGCCAGGGGCAGTTTGTACGCGGCGCCTGCAAAATCAGGACGGAATTCACCGTCGGCAAGCTCCTCCCGCGCGATATGACCGACAGCATGATCCATGACAGTGAGCAGGTGCGGCAACCAGGAGATGCCAACCTCCTCGACCACCACGGTCAGCTTCGGGTGTCGCTCCAACACGCCATCGAACACCAGTGCGCCCAGCAGGAGCTGCGGTCCGAGCTGTGGCGCAATCGCCATATTGAGCAGGCTGTAGGTGCTGAGGTCACGGGCACCGTTATTGGCCCAGCCAAACTGGATGCGCTCACGTGAAAATCCGACGTGCGCGATTGCAGCCATACCGAGATCTTCGGCCGCCGACCAGATGGGCTCGAAATCCGGGTGGGTGATTGAACGCGCAAGTGGACTGCGGGCATCGGCACCTGATCGGCCAACACCAACCGGTGACTCGCTGATTGTGAATCCACGACTGCCGAGTGCACGCATCCGTGTCATCTCGGCCACCGCAGCGGTTACATCGCTGAAGTCGATCTGGGTGACCGGCATGAGTCGATCGGTGTGACCGTGAACGACATTCATCGCCCAGCCATTCCACGCCCGGCGAATGCGCGGGATGAGATCGGCTCGACGCATACGCGCGGCTTGCACGATCGGATTCACGAGAAACGAGGGGTTGAGGAACTGGATGTCGATGCCTTCCGCATCACACACCTTCAATCGGGCCGTTGCATCCCAGACAGGATCACCCACGGAGGTAGTCTGCCGCGCAGGTTGACGCTCGTCAGTCATCTCGAGGTGGCGCACGAAACCGGGCAGTACGGTATCCCAGGACACTTCGGGTTGTTGCTCCGGAGGCAATTGCGAGATCGACGGATTGTTGATGCCGAACAGCGCGTCGGCGACTTCGATAAACCGCGCTGGTGGTCCGAGCAATGCTGCCAGCGCCGGTTCCGTATGCTGCAGCCAGTCAACCGGTTCATGGAAATGAGCATCGACATCAATGATTCGCAAAGGGGGTTCTCCTTGATCTCCTGTACCGGAATCCAACCCGCGGGTGAAAAATTCTGGCGTCGCGCCTGAGTAGTTGCACAAGTCAGGCAACGAGGGTGTGCCTGTCCTGCTCGAGGGTCAAGGGTGACCCGCATCAGAATTTCCTGCGCAGCTCGACCCGAACCCCGGAAAGGCCGTCGTCCTCTTGCTGCTCGCCGGCCACCGGCGCGAATGATCCAGCAACCCGCGATCGGTCGTTGATAACGAAGTCTGGTGCCTTTGTGTGCTCTTCACGTTGCGGCTGGTTTTACTGCCACTCGTCTTTTGTGCGCGCGATACTCGGCGACTCGCCAGTTGCTGGGTGAGCCCGGTCCAGGGTGTCGGGCTCCACGAACTCTTCTTCGTCCCTGTTTGCCGAAATGATCACGGTCAGGATTGCGCTGCAGAAGCATCGAAGGCAGTGCGGTCATTGTTGACCGTGGGTGTCACGTAGTGTCCGATGGCGGACCTCAGCCCCGGGTAAGAGCGAATCACTCCCGGTCGCTCCTGTCGCAGCGATGGTTCACTGGATGGCAGGGGTGTTCAGCCGCCGGATCGGGAATCAGAATCAGACGAGATAGATCAGAGGTTGAATATTCGAGGGCACACCTTGTGTGAGCGGCCGTTTTCCAGGGGTGTGCCGCTGTGGAAATCGTTATTCTTGGCTCTTGCCACCCACGGAGTCGCCATGAATTTCAACCGATTGAGCTGGGGCGTAAAAGCAAGCTTTTGTGCCTACGTCGAAGCCGCCGAAGGAACCATCACGTTGAGTGATGGTGCGACGCGGGCGGCGGATGGCACGTTTGTCTTCAGTGCTCTGCCCGGCGGTGACCTGACCATGACGCCGGACGGCCGCGTAACGGGCTCGGCACGGTTCCAAGGCTCGGTGACGTTTGAAGCCCACGGCGGGATGCTCAAGGCCACCCTCGCCGAGCTGGGCCTCGAGGCCGGCACTGACGGCATCGTCCTCACCGCAATTGAAGCGCCAATGAACAAAAGCCGGTGTGCGATCGCCACGCTGGGTCCGGCTGAGGTCGGTGTGAACGGTGCCGTTACGATGGGTGCGGCGATCACGCTCGACGGCATGTTCCAGATGGCCGATAACTACCCGCCGGGTACGATGCTTGATCCAGTACGGTTGGACTGAGGGACTGATCGACCACGAGGGGCATCCAGAAGACTGAGTACCGGTGAGCACGAAGGCCCGCCCTTAGGAGCCTGTCGGACTTGAGACTGATCTACTGCGCCGTTGGGAGAGCGGTCCATTTTCCCGCACTTTTTCGTTGCCCCGTTTTTCCTCCGGAAAAGCCCACTACGCGCCTCAAAACCGCGAAAAACTGTCCTCGCTCTCCCACTCGGCTCGCGACGATCGCTCAAGTCCGGCAGGCTCCTAGACCAAAATGAGAGTCACCGTGTGGATACAAGGCTAGGTCGTAATTGTGCGCCGGCCAATCGAGCAAGAAATGGGAGAAGCAAACGAGGCCGACTATCGCAGCTGTAAAGCGATCCCGAATGAACAGAAGCGCCCAGAGTGTCGACTACACAACGGCCATCAGCAGGGAGTGGTCCCAATCGATGCATCCGCGCCGGCATCTCTGAAAAAGATGTGTTGCTGATTCCTCATGCGCACAACAGTGGTGACTGGCGGGTCATGGATCCGGATCTCGTTCGCCTCGTGGAGTTCATGTCCCAACACGGTACCTTCGAGTGGTCCGGCCGCATGTATATGCAGCAGGGACACCAGGTAGGGGAGATCGCGGCGTCTGACAATCATTTGAGCCAACCTGGTTGTTCATCTCCTCCGGGCGCTGGCATGTCACAACGAGCAGGTCTCGCGACGGTCTATTCGTCTGACAAGACCACCGACGGTATCTTCAATGCGTTAAGAAGCCTACGCACTTACGCAACCAACGGCGAGCGCATCATCCTGGACTTCAACGTCAATGGTGTACCCATGGGCACCGGCGCGACGATGGGCAAGGTACGACGCATCTCTGGACAGGTGATTGGTACGGCGCCACTCGAATCCGTCACCGTGTTGAAAACCCTCGATGTTTGCAGGGCGCTTCACGTTCCGGATCCGCGATCGGCACGGGATGCCTTGATCGCTGCAACCGCCCTCTCACATGGCATGTCGGTGGTGACGCGCAACCCGGCGGATTTCAGATATCCCGGTTTGGCGGTTCTCGATCCCTGGCTACTTCGGAAACACTGAGAGATTCCACCCCGGTTCACGGCGCTCAATCATCAATCACCCGCGACCGACAGAGCACAGAGCGCTCAGCGAAGATGATCCCTTCGGTCGAGCCTGGTTCGAAGAGCGATATTGAGATGCACGGATGGCTCAGAACGGTGATGATCCCGCTCACGAGTCAGGTTGTCCCGAACCGGAGTGCGGCATTTCAACCATTTCAAGGCGAGCTGAATCGGCCTCGGTGATATTCATGGAGATGAGGCCACCAATCGAACTGGAGATCATGCGTGAAAATTTACTGGTTCAAAGCCCAGGCGCCTCTTCGCGTACTCGCGCTTGCCAAACACCTCGGCATCAACGCTGAAACTGTCGAAGTGGACATGATGAGCGGCGGTTTGCGAACGCCTGAATACCTTGGCCTGAATGCGAATGCGAAAGCACCCACGCTGGTGGATGGTGAGACCGTGATCTGGGAATCGGCTGCCATCATGGCCTACCTGTGCGTCAAGGCAGGGTCCGACATGTGGCCTTCGACGAACCCATCGGAACAGGTCGAGATGTTGCGTTGGCTGACCTGGGGCGACGCACATTGGTCACCTGCCGTTGCACCTTATTATTTCGAACACATCGTGAAACCCACGTTCAACATCGGGCTACCCGATCCGGCAAATTATGAAAATACCCAGTCCACACTGGATCGTTATGCGTCCTTGCTCGACAGCCACATGAGCCAACGGGCGTATGTTGCGCTGGATCGATTGAGCATCGCCGATTTTTGCCTCGCCTCGATAGCGCGTTACTGGCGCGAGTGCCATGCACCACTTGCAGAGTACGTACACATCACCCGGTGGCTCGACCGTTTGCAGACGATTCCGGCATGGCGCGATCCCTGGCCGCCGAGCCGGTATGCGTTGTTGTAGGAGTGCCCACTCAACCGCGCTGCAAACCTCGACGCGAAAATCGGGATTGAATGAATCGCGCTCCGAACGATCGCACGCATCCACCCAGCGCCGGTGAAAACGAGGACACACCTCGAGGATCGATCTGTTTTTCACGAGCTGTGTCCTCGTAGATCGCTGGTGACACTTGAGCATGGCGAACCCACCTCGGATCTGGTCCCAAGGATCGCGCGCCGATTCGATGTGCTGGCGACAGGTGAGTACGACGAGTTGTTTGCCAAGTGATCCGGCGTCTTCGGGGAATGGTATTCCCGAAGCGTATCGTTCTAATGCCGATGCGATGCCTGTCGGTTTGCATGCGCTGCTGGAAGCCGAGTTGACGGCGGGCAATGTGATAGTTGAGGTCAGCCACTCGCACCCGGCACCGCCTGTTGGCGCCTGTTTCATGCTTGCCTGACCGGCGACAACCAGGCCGCGCCTGTCAGGCAATGGTCTGATGTTTCGTGAACGCGGAAGTTCGCGCTACAACGGCGAGTTCACCGACGAGGTTGGTTACTTCTTCATTACGGAAAAGCCCGCTTCCCCCACCGGTGGAACCCAATATGGATGCCATTAGCGCAGCAACCCAAGCGCCCGGTGAAGCGGCGTTATCACCAGAGCCAGATTCCACTCTGATGGATCGATTTCGCGCCAGCATGACGATCGACTATGAGAAGTGGCACGACGGCATCGGTTGAGCGCTGGATGAATTGCCAGAGGCTTCAGGCGCGGACAAAGAGGCGTTTGCCTAACTGGTCACGCCACCCGGGAACTGGCGTGATGTGGAAACGCTCGCCGTGTTTGCCACTGAAGAAGCTACCACGACGCTGCTTGAGCTCATACATAACTGGAGCAGTGAACTGCATGCTGCGGTACTGTCCTGCGCGCCACACATCATGCAGGACGCAGAGTGGACAGCCTTGCTGGTTTCGATACTCGAGCACGGTGAGTTCTATGGTGGATTGACGAGCACGCTCGCCTACGTCGGGACGTTTCATCCGGAACCGGTTGTGGATGCCTTGTTTCGCGGGCTCCTTCTGCGCGCCGGTGATGTGGCCTGCAACTTTGCGGGCATGCTGGTTTATGCACATGGTCATGGCAGGTCTTCATTCGAATGGTCAAAGAGACAGTTGTTCCTTCGCTTCAACACCGATAATTCGGTTGATCGACTAGGCGCGTTTCATGATCTCTGCATGCTGATCGAGGTCGATGCAAACCAAGTGCTAAACCGCATCGGTTACCCATTCGATCAACACACCTGAACTGGAACCGACTGGATTACTTCGGTTTGAGCAGCGCTGTCACGGGATACGCAAGTTGTCCGAACAAGGTTCTCGGCAGTTTGACCGTTGTGCCGTACTCTGCCGGCCAGTGCTCATCAGGCATGTGGTAGGTACCAAACAATTTGTCGAACACCACCAGATGCGCTGAGTAATTAGTATCGATAGCCGGTTTTTCGGAGCTGTGGTGCCAATGATGAAATTGCGGTGTGACAAAGATGAACCTGAGCGGGCCAAACGGAAAACCGAGATTGCAGTGAATCAACACCGCCTGTAGAGCCGCAAAGGTCACATAGATATCCAGTGCTGCCTTGTCCGCACCCAGCAGATAGAGCGGTATCATCACCATCGCCCGCTCGGAAAAAACCTGCAGGAAGTGACCACGCGAGCCAGCCAGCCAATCCAGATTTTCAACCGAGTGGTGTACGGCATGAATTGGCCACATGACTTTCACTTCATGATAAAGGCGGTGCTCCCAATACAGCACAAAGTCAGCACACAGCAGAATCAGCGCGACCTGCACCAACAAGGGCATTGAGCGGATACTTTCCTGAACTGCGGGACTGATCGCCCAGTCAAAGTGGCTGGCGTGGTAGTTCCCAAACAGCAGGATGGCCGAAATCATCAGGTGATTGAAACAGAAGTAGAAAAAATCCAGTGCCCACTCTGTTCGCAGGATCACCTGGTCGGCGTACTTGGGAAACAGTTTTTCCAGTGTCGTAAAGATGATGACGGAACCGAGAAAGGTCAGGATCAGCCAGTCGACGCCCAAGGAGAGGGGCTGTGGGTCAACGGGGCCGACGGGAATCGTGTAACCACCAAGTCCAAAGGCAATAAGCGTGGTCGAAAGGCCAATGAGACCGAACAGCTTGTTGCTGCACAGAAACAGCGAGACCGCACTCAGGAACAGGGAAAAATACATCGCGTACTTCAACAGCTTCTGCAACGCCGACGCATCGTAGACCTGACGCAGTTCGGTGGTGGTCAGATACGACGGATACAGGTAGGCGAGCACTGCGAGCAGACACATCGCGCTGAGAAATACCGCGCTGTAGCCGCTGATCCTTCCATCGCCAAAACGAAATTGCTTGGCGGCGTTGAGCTGCACGTTTCGTTCGCGGTACTCATATTCGTTGCTCAAGACTTCACCTCAGGATCGGATACGAGACAGTGCGCAGATTCTCGCGGATACAGCGGCAAACTACCACGATGCCGTGATGGTTGAGCCCATACACAACTGCATGACATGATCGGACGGTCCAGTTACTGCGCCTGCACAACAGGAGACTGATCGATGCCGCAGCTTTCATTTGACCTGAGTCAGGGTGTCGCCACGGTGACCATCACCAACCCGCCGCTCGCCACCATGGATCCGGATACCCTGTACGAACTGTCTGAACTGATGCCAAGAATCAAGACCGAAGATGTTCGTGCACTCGTTATCACTGGTGGCATCGAAGGTTTTTTCATTCGCCACTATTCGGTGGTTGAGCTGGATCAAGCTGCGCAGGGACAACAGCGCAGTCGTGATCGACGCCAGGTGAACATGCATGATCTGCTGCTGGAGATGGAAAACCTTCCCAAGCCGGTGATTGCGGCATTGAACGGTACTGCCATGGGCGGTGGTTGGGAGTTTGCCATGGCTACTGATATCCGGGTTGCCAAGGATGGACCGTATCGATTCGGCCTGCCGGAAATCTCGGTGGGTATTCTGCCTGGTGCTGGAGGCACACAACGCCTGACAAATCTGGTCGGCCGCCATCGAGCGATGGAAATGATGTTGCGGGCGCGCACGGTATCGCCGCGCGAAGCGTTTGAGTACGGCATGATCGAAGAACTGGTTACAGCCGATACCCGTGAGAGCGCGCTGGATCGCGCACAAAGCATTGCTGCCGAGATCGCGTCACGATCGTCGATGGCTGTAGCCCACATCAAACGATTGGTGCGTGTGGCCGTATCCCCGGTCAGCCGAGAACTGCTTGGTCTGGAATCAAAACTGTTTGCCGAGCTGATGCAGACTCCGGAAGCCAAGGCTCTGCTGGCGAGGGTTGCTGCGGTACATCGTGAAGGTAAGGCGGACTGACATTGGCAGTTTTATCTGGATGAGCTGGATCGCCGTTGGTCTCGCGACCTGGAGCGATTCGTTACCAGGCATAAGCTTCCGGCGCTTGCCCACAGGGTGGAAAGATCACATCAATCAGCCGCAGTGTATCGTCGTCCAGGCGAATCTCCGGTACATGGGCTACCGAGTTCAGTTGATCGGCAATTGCCGGGCCGATGATGGTTGCTGTGATACCGGGCTGATGCAACAGCCAGGCCAGCGCGGTCGCGCTGGGTGTTTCGTTGATCGACTTGCATAATTGCGCGAAGCGCTGCAGCTGTTCTCCATGTTTTTTGTTGGCAGCCTGGGATGCTGCCGCGTCTCGACGGCCACCGGTCGTGTCAGCGGGTCCTGCCAGCAGACCACCCGCCAGTGGGCTCCAGGGAATGACGCCGAGGCCGTACTCCCGACAGGCTGGAATGACTTCAAGCTCGGCACGACGCTCAATCAGGTTGTACAGGCTCTGTTCCGAGACCAGGCCTAGTTGATGCCTTGCGTTGGCCTTCTCGTTAGCCCGAGCAATCGCCCACCCTGGAAAATTGCTGGAGCCGACGTAGATGATCTTTCCCGCAGTGATCAGTCGCTCCATGGCCTGCCAGATTTCATCCATCGGCGCAGATCGGTCGATGTGATGCATCTGGTAGAGGTCGATGTGATCCACTCCCAGCCGCTTGAGACTGGCATCGCAGGCCATCTGGATATGTCGGGCTGACAGACCACGATCATTGATGTGATCGGACATGGGCTCATGAACTTTGGTCGCCAGAATCAGGTTATGGCGTCGCGTTCGGTCCTCGGCCAGCCACCTGCCGATGATTTGTTCGGAGGTTCCGACGCCGAACGCACCACCATACTGATTTGCGGTGTCGATGAAGTTGATGCCGGCGGTAACTGCCTGGTTGAGAATATCAAACGACTCTGCTGCGGAAGTTCGTGGTCCGAAGTTCATCGTCCCGAGGCAGAGTTCGCTGACTTTGAGCGCCGTGCGCCCGAGATTTCTATATTGCATGAGCCTCTCAGGTCCCGAATTGAATCATGGTGCGCGCAGTGTCGTGCCTGTGACCAGTTCTTCGCTCGAATCTGCGACGAGGAATTTCACGAGTTTCTGCGCCTGCTTCGATAGTTTCTTGTAGTCCGAATAGGTAATGCCAGGAACGATGGGTTCTCTGAACCATGGCGCATAGAGCTCGAGGTTCGGAATTGCGCGTGGCCGGTCTGAGACGTTGGGCGTACCACCATGCCACGCACGTACGTCTCTGATCATCATCGCGCCGGCGGGTGCTGGGCAGACGGTGCTGAGCCGCATCCATTCAGGTTCTTCGTCCAACGAGGGTATGCGTGCTCGCGAGTTTTGCGTACCGGGAACCTGTCGGGTGGGCCCGTTCAGTCTGGTTACATCCTGCGGCAGGAAATTCACGCAGATGTAGGGGCAGGGCAGATCGCGAATACTGGTGTGACCGAGTGGATCATGAAAGGCGTTGAAAGGGGTCTTTGAACTGTCGATCCAGTCGCGAACGTCGGCATGCAGTCTCTGGTAGTCGACGGCGCCTGGCAGACAGAAGTCTCCGCTTGCTGCTCGCAGCATGTAATCAGACGAGCCGAAGATCGCGCTAACGAATTGTGTCACGGCGGGAATATCCAGCAGCATCTGCCATTCGGGACGATGCAGTTGGCTTCTCGTCAGGCTGGAACCGCCGAAAGAGTATCGGTTCGAACCTCGATTACCTTTGTGGTCGCCATCCAGCGCCGTGATCTCCTGAATCACCTCATCGCAGCCCTTGGCCAGAAAGTCGATCTGGTGATTGGTGAGCACGTCGCCAACCACGACAAATCCGTCCCGTCGAAACAAGGTGACAGCTTTGTCAACGTCTGCGGCTGTGAGAATTTCCAGCCCCTTGATACCATTGTTGGCACTCAGGTGCTCCCGGAGCTCTACCAAACGACGCTCGTGGTTAACCTCGTTGATCGAGACTCCGTTATTATTCATTCTCTCTGCTCCATCAATATTGCTCTTTTTGATGACTCCATAGACCAGTAGGATAGCGGGGCGTTCCGCGGCTTGCGAGCCAAACGATGAAGTTTGGCCAAGTCGTTGAGGGAGTGGTTTGCAGTTCGGACTTCCGGATGTCGAACTTCCCTCTGCTCGTTCGTATAGGCGATGAATGCCGGCATATCGCTGGCAAAAAATAGACGGGAAACGTCATGAAACAGTATCTGCTCAGCGTTTGTTACCCCGCCGGTGGTACCCAACCGCCTGCCGAAGAACTGCAGCGCATCATGCGAGATGTCGGCGCACTGCAGAAAGAAATGCAGGCAGCAGGCATCTGGATATTCGGTGGTGGTTTGCAGGCAGCCGATACCGCCACCGTGGTGCGACTGGAAGATGGTCGCGTATTGACGACAGATGGCCCCTTTATCAACAGCAAGGAACAGATCGGTGGGATTACCATCCTGAAAGCACTTGATCTCGACGCCGCATTGTCCTGGGCTGGGAAGATGTCACGTGCTATCGGCGTGCCCATCGAAGTACGGTCCTTTATGGACGGACGCGGCTGATAGAGGCAATCGAGAGGGCCTTCCGGCGTGAGTGTTGCCATGCTGTTGCCGTAAGCATTCGTTTAACGCGTGACATTGAGTGGGAAAGGCAGTGGGAAAGGCTGTGGGTTGAAGGCACGGTAAGAGACGGCGACCATAAGGGGCAAACAGGACGCTGTCGGATGAAACCGGTCAGGAGCACACCATGAGTTATATCGAAGGCTTTGTTTTGGCAGTTCCCACAGCCAACCGTGAAGCTTTCATTGCCCACGCTAAATCCGCCGACTCTGCCTTTCTGGAGTTCGGTGCCACCCGCGTGCTCGAGTGCTGGGGTGACGATGTGCGCGACGGTAAACTCACCGACTTCCGACGAGCTGTCCAGGCGACACCTGAAGAAACGGTGGTCTTTTCATGGATCGAATGGCCGGACAAAGCGACGCGCGACACCGCTGTTGAGCGTATGCAATCGATGATGGAAAGCGACCCGCGATTCGACCCGGAAAAGAACCCGATGCCGTTCGATGGCAAGCGAGTGATCTACGGCGGTTTTCAACCGGTAGTTGAATTGACCAGTTGAACTAACCTCAATTGGAAAAAAATTACGCAACCGAAAATGCTGCGCAGGGTATTTAAGAGCTGAGGAACGATTGACTGGCGAATTGACTGGAGAGAAGGTCGGTATTGCAGCGGAAATCAAACCGTAAGGTCACAACCCATGAAGTTGGCAGATCCAGTCATAAGACGTCGAGCATATGCGCCCTGTGGGAGCATTCTTGCGATCGCGAACCGTTGGTTCCGTGACTTTGTGGGAGCGATCTCCTGATCGCGATCTTCGATGATCCCAACAATCGCGGTCAGGAGACCGCACACACTCCCGATGCCGATGCCTGTGGGAGCGATCTCCCGATCGCGATTTTCCACCCGGCATCGCAGTCGGAGACCGCTCCTTCTACAACGGGGAGGGCCGCCCGACGCCTCCCTCCTGCGTCAGACGCGTTGTGCGTCGGAAGCGGTACCGATTATTGTCGAATCAAGGCTAACTATCTGAACGATGAGGAAGACTACTCATGACCGGAACCGTAACACTGCACCGCGTGTTGACTGCGAAACCCGAACGTGTCTACCGCGCGTTCCTTGATGCCGACGCCATGGCTCGATGGCTGCCACCCAACGGTTTCACGTGCAAGGTACACGACATGGACCCACGTGTAGGCGGCACCTTTAAGATGTCGTTTACGAACTTCACAACCGGACACAGCCACAGCTTTGGTGGACGTTATCTCGAACTTGTGCCACACGAACGGATTCGTTACACCGATGTGTTCGACGACCCCAACCTGCCCGGCGAGATGATCACGTCGATCACTATCAACGCGGTGTCCATGGGCGCTGAGCTGCATGTTGAACAGTCAGGCATTCCCGACATGATTCCCCTTGATGCGTGTTACGTCGGCTGGCAACAATCGCTGCAATTTCTGGCCATGCTGGTTGAACCTGAAATCGCATAGTTGGCCATGGCTGAAACTATTGAGGATAACTCTATGAAAATCACCATCGAGGCCTACGTTAAGTCGGATATTGGCAAGATCTGGAAGGCATGGAACAACCCGGAGGATATTGTTCGCTGGAACACCGCGTCCGATGATTGGCACACCACGCGCAGCACAGTGGATTTGCGCGAAGGCGGCAAGTTCTGCTCTCGAATGGAAGCCAAGGACGGCAGCTTCGGTTTTGACTTTGAAGGTACGTACACGAAGGTCGTCCTCAACCAGCAGCTCGAATATGTAATGGACGATAACCGTGGGGTCACCATCATCTTCACCGAAGTTGACGATGGAGTCAGGATTCTCCAGACGTTTGACGCGGAAGATGAGAATTCGATGGAGCAGCAACGAGAGGGTTGGCAGAACATCCTCAACAACTTTGTTAGATTCGTTGAAGTCCGTCGCCAGGGAGGTTCTAAGCCAGCATAGCTACCCGTGTGTGCAGCGATCTGTGGTAGTTGTTGATGCAATGTCTGCAATCCCGGTGGGCCTAATTGCCAGCGCGTCTCGAATTTTGGGCTGATCGCTGCGCACACGTCGGTTGCGCTGTAACATCCGGCGACGTATCTACCAACCAAACCTATCGGGTAACTTATGTCGCAAACAGATCGCATCATCATCCGTCACATCGAAGGCCGTCGTTCCGAGCGTGTAGCCTGGCTGCTGGAGGAGCTTGGTATTCCCTACGAACTCGACTTCATTCAGGGCGACATCCTGGGTTCGCTGCTTGCGCTTGAAAAATACCACGAAATGCGGATGACACCCATCGTGCATATCGGCGACGTGGTGATGGTGGAATCCGGAGCGATTCTCGAGTATCTGCTCGTCAAGTTCGGCAAAGGCTCGAAGTTGCGGCCAGCAGAAGACGCGGCGGAATTTCCGGCCTATCTGGAGTTCCTGCACTTCGCTGAAGGCACAGCGCTCGCGAAGATCATCACGGATGCGACGGAGCGACGTATGGGGAAGGCCCTTGCTGCTGCCGGTGTCGAAGCACCGGCGCCAATGAAGTTGCCCGGGATTGCAGGCTCCCGCACCGGGTCCCAACGCGTCATGCACTATGCCGAGAACACGCTCGCCAAACGTCCGTACTTTGCGGGGAGTGAATTTACCGCCGCCGACATCATGATGCACTTTGCGCTCAAGCTCGGTGCGCCGATCGCTGCCGGCGCGGACTTCAACGTCAAGGAAATACTGAGTGGCGAAAAAACCTACCTGGAACAGTTTCCGCATGTGCAGGATTTTGTTCAGCGGATGGCAGCGCGGCCCGCGTTCCAGCGAGCGATGAAGGCGACCATGCCAAAGGGACCGCCGGCGATGTAGCGTTGTTGAGGCCCCCGTTCGCGCCTCTAACAGCACCGCCTCGCCATCCTGCAGGAGCGGTCTCCAGACCGCGATCAGGATATCTGCCCGCTACAACCCCACCAGATCCTCATCACTGAATTCGCTGATCACATCACCTGCATCACCGAGGGTTTCGGTATCGATGTTGATGTCGGTCGTGATCGGGGCTGCAGTGTCGCTGCCCTGGCCGATATCAGCACCTGTCTCAGCGCCGCTCCCAAG
>JAYSTS010000232.1:0-2352 GCA_043719475.1 Gammaproteobacteria bacterium
GTCTGTGGGAGAGTAGGTTCCGTGATTTTGTGGGAGATCTCCCGATCTGAAAAAGTTGTGGGAGATCTCTTGTGGGAGCGATCTCCTGATCGCGATCTTCGATGACACCGAGAATCGCAGGAGACCGCTCCCACAGGAGACCGCACACAGGAGACCGCTTAAACGATCATTGTCGAATCAAGGTTAGTCGTTGCGGCCCGGAATTCGTGCCGCAGCGTCCTTCCCGGCTAGCCATCCGAAAGTCAGCGCCGGTCCCAGCGTGCCACCAGCGCCGCCATAAACCATCCCGGTACTGCCGGCCATCGCGTTGCCCACGGCGTATAGCCCTGGAATGCTCCGTCCACGTACATCTAGTACCCGACCGTTCACGTCGGTCTTCGGACCACCCTTGGTGCCGAGTGCGCCTGCCACCAGCGGCAAGGCGTGGAAAGGTGCGGTCTGCATAGGTCCAAGCGTGGCTGCAGCGCCTGCGCGCGAGCGATCACCATTCCAGGCATCGTACCGACTCACGCCGCGTTGAAAATCTGGATCTACGCCTTCTACTGCATTGGCATTGAATCGGTGCACGGTGGCTGACAAGGTTTCGGACGGAACCTTGATCAACCCGGCCAGTGCTTCCAGAGTGTTGGCCGAACGAAGCAGCCCTTCTGGTTTTTCGGTGTTCGGTCCGAAACCCGCGATGGGATATCGAAGCAGGAAATCATTGTCGAAGAGCAGCCAGGCAGGGTTGTTCTCGAACGCAAAGTGCGTGGGGTCAAAGGTATGAAAGGCGCGACCGATGTCATTGTAGTTGGCGGCTTCGTTGGCAAACCGGCGCCCCTTCATGTTGACGATCAGCGAGCCGGGCAACGTCCGTTCAGACAGGCAGAGTCGGAACAGGGGTTTGCCGTCAATTGAATCGTTGGGGATTGGAATCGTCGGCATCCACCAGGCTTCGCTCATGTTGCCGAGTGCTGCGCCCAAGGCCATGGCCATCAGGAGGCCGTCACCTTCATTGGTGGACGGTGATGCCGGGCCATCCAGCGGGCCGCGCAGGAAAGCGCTGACCAGTTCCCGATTCCACTCGAATCCGCCGGTAGCGAGAATGACACCGCGATGTGCGCGGATGCGCAGCGCCTGGGTGCCCCCGTCTGCAAGGAGGTCTGCCAGAACACCGATCACTTCATTGCCTTCACGAATCAGCTCACGCGCACGAACACCGGTTCGCACGTCGACCCCCTTGTTGAGACATCCCTGCAGCAGGCTGCCCACCAGCGCCTGACCCATGCCACGCTGGTCATCCGCTGCTCGTTGCGCGAGCATCTCGGCATCGACCTGCGACAGTCCCATGGATTCATTCAGAGTGAATGGAATGACGGGTGCCTGGGGATGCAGATCAGTACCCCGGTTCAGGATTCGGTGCTGCCACGGCCCGAGCTGCGCAAATGAGAAGAGATCCGGATCAAGAGAGCGGCCTCCATCAGGTTTGCCGCCTGGATTTTCAGGATGGTAATCCGGGTATCCCAACGCCACATGGAAATGGACCGGTGTCTGCGCTTCCAGATACTCGATCATCAATGGCGCCTGATCGATAAACGCGGTTGCCATGGCCATGTCCATGACACCCAAGGACAGTGATTCGAGGTAGGCCAGAGCATCAGTTCGAGAATCCTTACGACCGAGTGGCCGCATATGCGGGTTGTTGGGAACCCAGACAATGCCGCCGGAGATGGCCGTGGTGCCACCAATCATCGGTGACTTTTCCAGCACGATGACACGGGCTCCGCTATCGCTTGCGGTCAGGGCTGCGATCAGACCAGACCCGCCTGATCCGAGCACGACAACGTCTGTTTCCAGATCCCAATCGGTTGTACTCAAAGAATCAGTGGTCATGGTTTCAATCACTCTCCAGCTGGCGTAGTCTCGAGTACGGCGCAAGCACTAATGGATGAGCGGATCTCGCTACACCTGAGTCCTTGCCAGCGTATTCGAAGCGATCCAGCACGTGCCGCATGGACTCCAGACGAGCACGCATCTGATCTTCTGCCTTGACGATGATCCACGGCGCTTCAGGCGTGTCGGTCTTGTCGAAGTTGGCTTCCTTCGCAAGCGTGTAGTCGTCCCATCGCTCCTGGGCAATGCGATCGATCGGCGACAATTTCCATTGTTTGAGCGGGTTGACGGCGCGTTCCCGCATCCGGTTGGCCTGTTCTTCACGGCTGACGGAGAGATAGAACTTGACGATATGGATGCCACTGCGCGACAGCATCTGCTCAACGAGAGGTGCTTCGCGCAAAAACTCGTCGTACTCCTCCTGGGTACAGAAGCCCATGACACGCTCGACGCCGGCGCGGTTGTACCAGGAGCGATCGA
>JAYSTS010000233.1:0-13386 GCA_043719475.1 Gammaproteobacteria bacterium
CATGCGGTAAGAAACAGATTCACAGGATAAAACATGACGATTGACAGCACCGTCACAGAATTCATCACCTTCCTGAAACTCTGCCGCGCAGACTCCTAGACCCCAGAATTCTAACAGGATGTCTTCATGGCACGTCCCGGCTCTGTCCCCATTACCCGACTTCGATTTCGCGGTCGTACCAGCACGCTGACCAGGATCTGTACTGCCTTTCGTGAGCACCCCTCTCAGTCACTGACGGCCGCTGAAGTAGCCGAGTACACCGATATAACGTTTGCCAATGTGCATCAGAGGCTGAGAGAAACGCCGGAACTGTTCGTCGCGGTACCAAAGAAAAAAAACACCAATTCGTATTTCCGGTTAACGACCCAACTGGCGAGCATGGGCGAAGAGGAGACGCAGACTTTCATCGAAGAACAGTCACGTATCGAAACCTGGCTAGCAGTACGCGTTGTCTCTGCAATCCTTGCCACCGGCGCAATTGCTGGGTATCTCGGAGTGAAGTACTAAACTTGGCCCCTGTTCGTCAGAATACTGCGAACAGTTTGAAGACATCGCCCACCCGCTTCATGAAATAGACGGCGCGGCCTTCGTGGATCAGCGAATCGTTCGCACCATACTGCTTATAGTCCATGATCAGCATGTAGACATCAGGTCTCAGATAGCTGACGTCCTGACTGGTCAGCTCGGTACGCGTCGCCTTCGGCGCGGCTGCAATCAACCTCCCGTACGTAGCCAGCAAAGACGCTTTGTCTGTCGCGATGACCGTGTCTTCAAGAAACCCTTTGAACACCGCAGGAAACACGAAAGCCTCAGCGAGACCATCCATATTCCCGCTGCCAAGTGCCTGAAAGTATCGGCTGTGGGCTGACCTGACCGCTGCTTCATCATCTGCTGACCACATGCTCCCACCCTCGCCTGACGACAATCCAATCTACGGCAGAACGAACTAATCGGTTCGTCGTGGCATCCTAGCCCGGACTAGGCGTTAAAATCCCGGCTCTTTTCGCGGTTGGGAACCAGAATGCTAGAAGACCGAGCGGCATTGGAAGTGATCGTCAAGCGTGCCTATGAAGCAGGGCGGCGGGCCTTGGGCTCGGGAGCTGTAGCCAATTACATTCCTGAACTCGCCAATGCCAGCCCCGGCTGGTTCGGGATTGCCGTGCACCCGCTGGGCGCCGAAGAGCCTGTCACCGCAGGCGATGCCGACCTGGATTTTTCGTTGCAGAGTGTCTCGAAGATTTTTGCACTCGCGTGCCTGCTCTGTGATGGTGATGATGATGAAGTGTTCAATCGTGTTGGCGTAGAACCAAGCGGTGATGCATTTCACTCCATCGTGCGACTGGAAGAAGAGCAGGGCAAACCGCGCAATCCTCTGATCAACGCCGGCGCCATCGTCGTCTCAGGTCGCCTGCATGGCGCAACCGTTGAACAGAAGATCCTGCACTTTCAGAATTTCCTGCGCACCATCTGCCCGAAGGGTGCCTTCGAGGTTGATGAGGACGTGTATCGTTCCGAGTGGCGCACCGGCTTTCGCAATCGCTCACTCGCCAACTACATGCGGCACTTCGAGGTCATCGACGACCCGATGCTCACCTGCGAAACCTATATCCGGCAGTGTGCAATTCAAACCACGGCAACAGGCCTCGCACGCATGGGTCTGTTTCTGGCAAACGGCGGTACCGATCCACTGCTCAGTCGTGCCATTCTCGATACAAAACAAAATCGTACATTGCTCGCTGTAATGCTCACCTGCGGTTTGTACGACGAAGTCGGAAAGTTCGCAGTAGAAGTAGGTTTGCCCGCAAAAAGCGGCGTGAGCGGTGGTCTGCTCACCATCGTACCTGGCGTATGTTCAATCGCTTGTTACGGGCCGGCGCTTGGCGCTAAGGGCAACAGCGTCGCGGGGCTCGCCGCTGTGCGTTCGCTCGCTGAAGAGCTCGACTTGTCTATCTTTCAGCCAAGAACTAACCACGGCTAAGGAAGCTTTAGTGATGCACCCGATAGTCTAGACTTCGAACTTGCCGCCACTCGGAGTGTTGTTGCCATTCCACACTACTCTTAACACGTGTCCATCATCATGCATCAGCTGATAACCGCTCGACGCCGCAGAACACTGATCTCTTCAACTTCCAAACCTAAGCCAAGGAGCACTTCATCGGTGTGTTCACCCAGCCGGGCAACAAAATTCCCAGCAGCCACATCACCGTCATTCAACCGGAAGGGCGTATTGACCACCGTGAATTCCCCTGCTGCATCGCGCAGGGGTGCAAAACTACGTCGGGCGTGCAGCGCGGGATCGTTTATCACATCCTTTGGCACGCGATAACGGGCGCAAGGCAGGCCGGCGGCTTGCATGGCATCGGAAATCTGTTCGACGGATCGACTTAACGCCCAGTCATCCAATGCTCGCAGGATCTCCGCTCGTAACGCCAGCACGCCTGCAAAGGTCTCCACCCGGGGATCGTCCTTGTATCCCAGGTCAAGTGCAGCGATCAGTTCGCGAAAGTTCTTGAACGACACCAGCGGTATGATCAGATAACCATCCTTGCCCCGCACCGGCCGGAACGTGGTGGAGCGTATGTCTTGATCCGATTGTGCTTCCTGGCACTGGATCGCAACCATCGTCAGCATGGCATCCATCAGGCTCACGTCAATATACGCCCCTGCACCAAATCGTTCTCGCCTTATAACTGCCGACTGGATCGCGCCGAAAGCGTAATTCGCCGCAGTATAGTCCGCGACCATGATGGCACCGGTCAGTGGCACTTCATGATCGGTTTGAGCAATTCGCAGTACATGATCAAAGCCGCTCCAAGCATGCAGCACTGGCGCATAGGCTGGCGCTTTGGCGAGTGGTCCGGTTTGCCCAAAACCCGAGACCGAACAGTAAATGAGTTCCGGGTTCAACGATTTGACCGCAGCGTAGTCGAGACCGAACCGCTGCATAACACCTGGCCTGAAGTTCTCTACCACGATTTGGGCGCTGGCGATGAGTGTGCGAGCCAGAGCAACGCCGTCCGGCTGCTTTAAATCAATGCAGACGTTTTTCTTGCCACAATTAAAGTGGGCAAAAACACGGCTCTGACCTTCCACTACCGGCTCGGAAAATCGCAGCACGTCGCCCATGCCGGGACTCTCAACCTTGATGACTTCCGCACCACAATCGGCCAACAGACGCGTACACCAGGGGCCCGCGACGACCGTGCTGAAATCCACCACCCGGTAACCGGCGAGGGGAGCGGTTGAATCACGCGACATCTGCAAACACCGACGACCAGGTACGGCCGGTCGCCACATTCACAACATGATCCCGATGGCTGCGCGCGTCACCAAAGAGCACCGCATTGGCCCTTGCGCGTTTGAAGTAGAGGTGATTGTGCATCTCCCAGGTGAAGCCAATGGCACCGAAAATCTGGATGCTCCGGTGGGTAGCCTCGACATAAGCGTCACTCGAGTAGGCCTTGGCCATGGACGCAGCAAGGGACGCACGCTCATCGACAACGTCCAGGGCCCAACCGGCGTACAGCACTGCAGTGGCAGCGCTTTCGACCTTACCCAACATCTCTGCCAGCGGATGTTTGATCGCCTGATAACTGCCGATGGGTTTGCCGAAGGCGATCCGCTGATTGGCGTAGTGCACCGTGTCATCCAGCACTCGGCGCATGCCACCGACATTTTCTGCGGCGAGATAGCAGGCAATGCGGTCGCGTACACCTGGCCAACTGGCGGCCACATCACCAGCCAAGGGCTCTGCTGCAACGTCCTCAAAAACGACACGCGCCAACTGCCGGGTCACGTCGCGCCAGGGTTGCAGCGAGCGGTGGACACCTTTGGAGTCAGCGGATACACAAAACCATTGCCAACGACCATCTGTATTGCGAGCCGCGACAATCAGGGTATCGGCAGTAAATCCATCTACGACAAAGTTGTGCACACCGGTCAACCGGTTGGCATGGGTAGTGACTCCGTTATCATCCATGGGTGACACGAGCGCAAGCTGGATATCTCCCGTCGCTGCTGCACCAAGAAGTGATTCCTGTTGCGTCGTCGAGCCTGTGCGCATGAGCACCCAGATTGCAAAGGTGTGGCCCGCAAACGGCGTCGGCATCAGCGTCCGGCCAAGTTCACTGGCAACCAGGGAGAGTTCGATGCAGCCAAGACCTGTCCCGCCGAATGCCTCCGGCACGATGAGTCCGGTCCAGCCAAGTGCAACAAGCTTCTGCCAGTTCGTCGGGTACGACGCGTCGCCAGCGGTTGCTCCCGGCTTGAGCAGTGGTGACAGATCTGTTTCCCCATCCACAAAGGTCTGCGCGGCGTCACGCAGCAGAATGTGATCGTCAGAGAGGGCAAAATTCATGGTTGTTCCCTTCGGCTCAGTGGCTCCTGGAAAATGGTTGTTTGGCAGTCGGGTCCTTGTCACGCGGCAAGCCCAGCATGCGTTCGGCCACCACGTTTTTGAGCACTTCCTGGGTACCGACACCAAGTGTAACTGCCGGACTGAACCAGTAAGCGTAGTCCCAGTCATCAAACAAACCACCTTGTCGTCCAGCGTGTGCAGGAAAAGGTTGTTCGCCGGCCAATAGACCCGCGGCACCCTGTACCCGTTTTGCCAGCTCCACAATCTGCTGGCCATGCGGCGCAGCGACCATCTTGCGAATGGCGCCTTCTGGACCCGAAGGACGTGCATTCATCCGATCACTCAGAGAGCGATAACCTAACAAACGCAAGATTTCGCCTTCGATATAGATTTGCGCCGCTTCATCGCGCACCAGGGGATCATTGAGCGCTTCGGTGTCGGCGAGGCCCTGCAACAGTTCTCGCGCAGACGGACCACCACCCCAGATCGCGCCGGGCTTGGACAGCGCCACACGTTCCGTCTGCAGTTGCAGCATGGACAAAGACCAGCCTTCACCTTCTTTGCCGAGGCGCCGGTCGGCGGGAATCACTACATCGTCAAAAAACACTTCGTTGTATTCGTTGGCCGCGCCGGACATGTCGATGATAGGTCGAATGGTGATGCCCCGAGTATTCATGTCAATCAGGAATTGCGTGAGCCCGGCATGTTTGGGTACGTCCGGGTCCGTACGCGCCACCAGTACCCCGATCTGTGCCTTGTGGGCCAAAGACGTCCAGATCTTCTGACCGTTGATGATGTAAGCATCACCTTCACGCCGCGCGGTTGTGCGCATGCTGCCCAGATCCGAGCCTCCTGATGGTTCACTGAACAACATGCACCAGAGTTCTTCCAGCGCCAGGGCCGGCCGCAAAAAACGCTGTTGTTGTTCTGGCGTGCCGTGGGACAACAAGGACTGTGCGCAGTTGTTGATCGCCACGGGATTGACCAGGTTGGGACGCATCAATCCAGCCCGATGAATCTCATCATCAATAATCAGCTGTAGTTCTGCATCCGCACCGAGGCCCCAGGGTTTTGGCCAGTGGGGCACCGTGTACCCCGAACTCAGCCACTCATCACCGGAGGGCCGTGGATGGGCTTTGAACCAGGCGCGCACTTCCATCCGTCGCGGATCGTCTTCTGTCGGCAAGTCAAAATCCATACTCCCTCCCCTTCATTGATAGGTCAGCGATACGTCACTGGTGATAGGGAAACGCAATTTGAGCAATCGAGATCCAGCGGCGCATCAATCTATCCACTTCGGCTTCATCGGGCTTGAGCATTGCGCGGATGGCGAACCCACGCACCAGGCTCGTCGTCAGGGCAATACAATCCCGTGCGTCGTCATTCGGCCAGCCACACTTGAGCAGAACCGCCATCCAGCCACTTTCGGCTCCGGTTCTGAATTTGCGGTGCGCTGCTGCTATACGTCGGCGCAGCTCCGGGTTGTCCGACGATGACTTCGTGACATCCATGGCCACATCGAAACTCGGCGAGAAGTAGTAGTCGCGGCCGTCTTCAACAATCGCCGGCACCGGGTTCTGGCCAGGTGCGAAACGCCCGAGATTACGTGTGGATCGTTCCGCAGCGACGGTGATGGCGTACTCGATGGCTGCCATGGTAATGAGATCCTTGGTGGGGAAGTGATGCAGATGCCCACCCTGGGAGATGCCGGCTTCACGCGCCACGGCGGCCACCCTGAAGTTGGCATATCCCTGGCGGCGGATCAGATCAAAAGCGGCCCGCGCCAGTTTCTGCTGAGTCTCAGTGGATCGTGCCACCTGCGTGCGTGGGACTGAACGAAGTGCTGCGGCCATGACCTGTCCGGTTCGTGTTGGTGCAAAGGCAACCTTCGCCTCCTTTACAACCGCACCGATTTCCCCTCTAATCAACTTACAAGGCGTTTATACGGTATGTTTTGGATTCTGTAAACGCCGGACTACATTGAGCCGTTCTGACAGGCTGCGGAAAAATGCAAGGAGCATTATTTTGCGACCAGCAATGAAACGGGAGGAATCATGGGGAACATGACAATGCCGGGTACACACGCCGACTACGTGGCCGAAGACCAAGAGCGAGGAACGTTTCGGGTCAATCGCCGCGCCTTTGTTGATCAGGATGTCCTCGATCACGAACGTCGGTTGATCTTCGACTGCTGCTGGCTCTATCTCGCCCACGAGTCTGAAATTCCGGCCAAAGGCGACTTCCTCACCCGTGATGTCGGTGGACGTGAACTCATCTTCGTGCGTGGCACCGATGGTGTTGCCCGAGCATTTTTCAACACCTGCCCGCATCGAGGCGCCATGGTGTGCCGCGAAAAACGTGGCCACGAAAAGATGTTTCGTTGTTTCTACCACGCCTGGACGTTTGCCCTCGACGGCAAACTGATCCAGCGTCCGGAAGCCGAGCGGTACAGTCCTGCAGCACAGGATGGCATGCACAACCTTGTGCCGGTTGCGCAGCTCGAACAGTACCGCGGACTTTGGTTCGTCAACTTCGACGCCAATGCCATGGACCTGCACACCTATCTGGCCGGGGCGAAGGAATACATCGATCTGACGGTGGATCAATCCGCCGTCGCCATGGAGATCGTCGGTGGCAATCAGGAGTACGGCTTTGCAGCGAACTGGAAACTACTCGCAGAAAACAGTTTCGACAGTTATCACGGGTTATCCACGCACGCGACTTACTTCGACTACGTAGTCGCAGCAGGTGGGCAACTCGGCAACAACCTCACGTCCATCCAGGAACCACGGGATCTCGGTAACGGCCACGCAGTCATCGAATATGGTGCCCCCTGGGGCCGCCCCATCGCCAAACCGGTAGCGTCCTGGGGCAATGAAGGTGCAGCGGAGTGTGCCGAGATCCATGGCCGTCTGGTGCAGCGGTTTGGCAAAGAGCGTGCTGACCGTATCGCTTACCACAACTTCAACATGGTGATTTTTCCGAACTTCGTCATCAACAACATCATGGCAATCACCTTTCGCACCTTCTATCCGCAAAGTGCGGACCGTCAGCACGTCAAGGCCTGGACACTGGCACCTACCGACGAGTCCGCCGCCATGCGCCAGCGCCGGTTGTACAACTTCCTGGAATTTCTCGGCCCTGGTGGTTTCGCCACACCCGACGACTGCGAAGCGTTGCGCCTGTGTCAGCAGGGTTATAAAAACCTGACCAATGCGGGCTGGAACGACATCTCCAAAGGTATGGGACAAAAAAACATCATCTCCAACGACGAAGAACAGATGCGCGTCTTCTGGCGAGAGTGGCGACGACGTTTGACGGACATCACAGTATGAGTCTGTCGATTACCCGCACTGCGATCGAAGATTTCCTGTTCCTGGAAGCTTCGTTGCTGGATGAGTGGAAGCTCCAAGACTGGCTGAATCTGTTTGAAGAAGGTGCCTCGTACTGGGTGCCACCCGCCGGCTCCGCCGATGACGTGCGACCGGACACCACACTGTTCTACATTGCGGATGACTGGTTCCGCCTCACGGAGCGGGTGAAGCGGCTTGGTAAAAAAAACGCACATGTCGAATTTCCGAAGTCCCGTTGCCGGCACATGGTCAGCAACGTACGGGTTCTGGGGGGCACCGATGAATCCTTCCAGGTGACGTCCAACTTCGTGACCTATCGCACCAAGGCTGGCATCACCGAAACCTATCTCGGTCATCACCGTTATACCCTGGGCCTGCGACAAGGCACACCACACATCCTGCAGAAAACGTCGTTCCTCGATACCGACGACATCAATGACCAGGGCAAGGTCAGCATCATTATTTGATTTTGGGAAAACACAATTTAGCCTGGAGTTCGCATGACGCAGTTGGCTGGAAAAGTTGCCATCATCACCGGTGCCGCATCGCCCATCGGCTCAGCTATTACCCGTCGTCTGTATGCGGCTGGTGTCAGGTTGATGCTCGGTGATCTGGATGGTGAGCGGGTCGCCATGCTTGCCACGGAACTGGGGGCACAACACATCGTCGGCGATCTCAGCAATGAGGCCTTGGTCCGCACCATGGTGGCCCGCACCATCGACGCCTTCGGCCGCGTGGACATTCTTGTGAACAACGCCGGTGGGGGGGTCATCCGGCCGTTCCTCAAACATGATGCGGCATCGCTGCAGGCTACCTTGGACCGCAATCTCTGGACGACAATCTGGGCTTGTCACGCCAGCCTTCCACATATGGTCGACCAGGGTTTCGGCCGCATCATCAACATCGGTGCCGATTCGGTACGTAACGGCCTCTGGGATCACGCCGGTTACAACGCCGCGAAAGGTGGTGTACACGGTCTGACCACCGGCCTCGCCCGAGAATTTGCACAAAATGGGGTGACCATCAACACCGTCGCGCCGTGCATGGTGGCAACACCCATGGTCAAAGCCGCCGCCCGCCAGGGCAATGCCATGATCCAGAAGTACACCGACATCATTCCCGTCGGCCGACCAGCGGAATGTGAAGAAGTCGCCTCGATGGTGGTCTACCTCGCGAGCCCGGAAGCGGGTTTCGTGACCGGTCAGGTCATCAGCGTCAATGGCGGCTCAACGATGCTTTGAGGCAAGCATGGGTCAGATCACTTACATCACTCACGACGGCAGGCACTACATCGTCAACGCCATTTCCGGTATCAGCGTCATGCAACTCGCCACCAGTCAGGCGATCCCCGGCATTGTCGCCGAATGTGGTGGTTCCCTGAGCTGCGCCACGTGTCATGTCTACGTGGACGATGCGTGGCTCGATCGGACCGGTGAGCCCAAACAGGCCGAACAGGACATGCTGGTCTTTGCGGAAGCACCGGCTCACAACAGTCGGCTGAGCTGCCAGATCCGTTATCACGACGAACTGGATGGGCTCGTCGTACGCGTACCCGAGGCGCAGTGAAATGACGCTCATTGACGTTCACGCCCACGTCGTCCCGCGCACCTTTCCAGACAATCCGGCTAAGGGTGTCGAAACACGCTGGCCGTGCATGTGTCACCGGGCAGGCAACCTTGCTTCGGTCTGGATAAGTGGCAAGTCATTCCGGGAAGTCGATCATCGCAGCTGGGATGTCGAAGTACGCCTGTGCGACATGGATGCAAGCGGCGTCACGCGTCAAGTGCTAAGCCCCATGCCTGAACTGTTGTCCTACTGGTTCTCACCGGCAATTGGTCTCGACATGTGCCGCTGGATGAATCACAGCCTCGCAGCCATGGTGGCACTGAAACCGTCACGATTCTCTGCACTTGCCATCGTACCCATGCAGGACGCGGCGCTGTCGGCGCGTGAACTCACCGCCATCAAAGCCAACGGATTCGTGGGAATTGAACTTGGCAGCAACATCAATGGCGTGGTGCTCGGGGATGCCCGATTCGAAGAGTTCTGGGCAGAGGCAGAACGGCTCGATCTCGCCATCTTCGTGCATGCCCTGCATCCCATTGGCGCAGATCGCCTGCAAAGCCTGCCTGATCTTGTGCCGTTCGCTGCCTTTCCGCTGGACACCGCACTCACCGCGATTTCATTGATCCGCACCGGTGTACCGGATCGATACCCACACTTGCGTTTCGGATTCAGTCACGGCGGTGGCGCAATCATCCCGTTGGTGCACCGGCTGGGGCAAGGCGCAAAAGTCACCCGCAACTTTAATCACGCCTTCAAGAAAACACCGGCGTTATATGCTGCCGAATTTTTCTATGACAGCCTCGTTTACGACCCGGGTTACCTGACCTATCTGGCGGATCACTTTGCACCTGCGCAGGTGTTTTGTGGTACGGACTATCCCTACGCCATCATGGAAACCGATCCCGCCGGGTTTATTTCAGCCGCAGCGACTGCAGACTCTGACGCTTTGCGCTTCGGCGCAGCCAGGCGCTTCCTCAATCTGAACACGGAATGACAAACCAATGAACACGCGCTTGCCGGATCATCTCGCCCGCACCGTCACCAGTGCAGAAGCCCACGCGCAATGGCATGGCCTGCACACTGCGCTCACCGAGATCCGGCACAACTATCCTTTCGCTCGGGCCGAGCTTGAAGACTACCATCCGTTCTGGGTCGCATCACGCTTCGAAGACATCCGCGCCATCGCTCGCGACAACACCACCTTTCTCAGCGGAATGGGCGGCATCCTCAGTCGTGAGGCCATCGACTTCGAAAGGGAAGCGGGCATCAACAAGCTGTTCCGTAGCGTGGTGGCGATGAATGAACCAGACCACCGCAAATTCCGTCTGCTAACCCAGCCATGGTTTCAGCCGGGCAGCGTCCGCAGGTTGGAAAATACAGTGCGTAACCTTGCCGGGCGATGGGTGGATCAGTTCGCCAGCCACGACGGCACAGTGATCGATTTTGCAGCGGATATCGCTGCGCATTATCCCTTGCTGGTGGTCATGGCCATCCTGGGGGTGCCGGAAGACGACGAACCGATGATGCTGCGGCTCACCCGTGAGTACTTCGGCAATAACGACGAGGATCTGAACCGGGACAAGGTACCCCCAACACCGGGGCAGGCCTTTGAATCCGTGCGTCAGGTCGTCGGTGAAATGAACACCTACTTCGGGCGCATTACAGCAGCCCGACGCGAACACCCAAAAGATGATCTCGCTTCCATCATCGCCAACGCAGTCATCGATGGTGAACCCATCAGCGATCTGGACGCGATGGGCTATTACATTACCATCGCCTTTGCCGGCCACGACACCACGTCATCGACACTCGCCGGAGGATTGTGGGCACTGGCGGAGAACCCAGATCAGCTGGCGCTGGTCAAGGCCAGGCCGGAACTCATTCCTGCGCTGGTCGAAGAATCGATCCGGTGGACCTCACCGATCCATCAGTTCACGCGAATCGCAGCCCGGGACATCAAAGTCTGCGGCCAATCTGTGCGCAAAGGTGACTTCGTGGTGCTCAGTTTTCCCTCAGGCAATCGCGACGAGTCGGTGTTTGCCGACCCGTTCAGTTTCCGTGTCGACCGTCCCGCCTCGACCCATGTCGGTTTTGGTTATGGCGCACACATGTGCCTGGGTATGCACCTCGCACGACTGGAGCTGCGACTCTTTTTCGAAGCGTTGTTACCACGCATCGACACGGTCGAGCTGGCCGGCACCCCCAGGAGAACAATTACCAATTTTGTTGGTGGACCCAAGAGTGTGCCGATTCGCTGTCGATTCAGCGCGTGAGTCTAATGGCCTACCCTACCCCTGATCCGGAGCACCTGATGGCAGAACTACTCGGCGTCGGCATCACCCACTACCCGCCGCTGCTCGGGCAACCGGCGTCCTATGCCAATCTGCTGCGCATGGTGCTGGGCAGTCACTTGATTCCGGAGTTGATGAAGTCACCATCGGCGTGGCCGAGCGCCATGCAGGCGGAGTGGCATAACGAACTTGAGTGCGCCGTCATCCATCAGGCGCGACACAAGGCGGCACTTGCCCAGGTGCGTACAGCCATCGACGACTTCAAACCGGATGCGGTGTTTGTGTTCGGCGACGACCAATATGAGAATTTCAAAGAGGATGTGATCCCGCCGTTCAATATGTATTGCATGGATCGTTTACCTTCCCGTCCGTTTACCATGCAGAAACGACTTGGGGCTGGAGGCAACATCTGGGGTGTGGATCCAGAATATGCCTACGACATTCCCGGTGCAGGCCGCCTCGCGCGCGAAGTCGCGCACGCCATGATTTCTGCGGATTGTCCCATCGCCTACTCGTACCGGTTTCTGCACCACCCGCATCTCACGCATGCATTTGCCAATGCCTTGGTTTATCTCGATTGGGAACAACAAGGTTGGACGTGGCCGATCGTTCCGATCTCAGTAAACTGTTACGGCACCGGTGTCATTCAGACTCGTGGTGGCATGGCACAACTCTTTGACAAGCGACCCGACACCGAGAAGGATCCGTACATCGACGCACCAGGACCTGCAGGTCCAACTCCACGATCCTGCTTCAACGTCGGCCAGGCACTGCGCCGTGCGCTGGACGCGCGAGGTGGTCGGTATGTAGTCATGGCATCCTCCGGCTGGTCGCACGCCTTCCTGACCGCGAAACATCATTGGTTGTATCCGGATCGGACGTACGACCTTGCGCGCGTAACCGAGTTGCGTGAGGGGCGTCAATCGGCGTGGGCCGACCTTGCAAACGCCGGCGTGGAAGACGCGGGCAGCCAGGAATTCAAGAACTGGATCTGTCTGGCCGGCGCGTTCCCGGAGCGAAAAGCCAAGGTGATCGACTATCTCGAAACGTGGATTTTCAACTCGCAGAAGTGCTTTGCATTGTTGTCATAGTAAAGGCCGGCGCCAGATCAGTAACCGCACCAAGCTAAGCGTTTTCTCAGGGTGGTGATGTCGACGGCGAAAAAAGTGCGCAATATGTCGTGTCGCAGTCTGCATCTACCTCGGGCCTGGGTTGCATCAACGGAACAGACCCTGTTTTTTCCGAAGCCGCGCAACGATCGTGTTACGACATCTTGTTTGGCGTCTGAGTTTCTGGACAGCTGACACGACTCACGGGTGAATCACCTGCGCAACAAGACGACGGGGGGAACGACGAACATCCGAGAATTTGCCGACATCGGTGCGAATGACCTCGATGCTTGGCGGCCCAGCGAAAAAGCGCTCTTTCAGATCATCCAGGTTCGAAAATCCACACAACGCAAAACCGTCATACGACGGACCAGACAAACACTCATCCACCGACAATTGGATGTACTGACTCATGTAGGGATGGTGTGTCAGCGCGAGCGGACCATGCTGAAGGTGCCAATGCGCATCCGCTTGTGCGTGGGACAGATCGGGATGTCGGATCATGGCGTGGAGCGATACGACCGACATGGACCCGCTCTTGATTTCTCTAGGCGTCACACGGTATGTACCTACTGAAATCGCTACCAGCTCTGCGGATTCAGTACCCGGTCGACCATCGAGTGACAGGCGTATCAACGCACGAAACGGAAGCTTTCCTGTATCTGCCCTATCATCAATGTAGAGGATTCCCCCAAGCTGTTGTGCAAGTG
>JAYSTS010000234.1:0-13381 GCA_043719475.1 Gammaproteobacteria bacterium
GCGAGATCTCCTATAGACATTGGATCTCGAGACTTTGTGTGCGGTCTCTGACCGCGCTAGGGTTCGCGATCGGGAGATCGCTCCTTCTATGAGGCATTGTCGGATTGCGGGCGTCGTCTTTGATCGGGGGAACCCAGAGGATCAGGTCAAATCGAACAATTCCGCGTCGATATCGCTAACCAGGGCACTGACGAGCCTGTCCCGTGATTCGGCTGCCGAGAACGTGTGGTCTGCGCCACTGAGAATGGTGACCGGCAGGATGCCGCGCGTTATCAGCCGCTGCACCGAAGGGCCACCGAGATTGCGCAGAATGGCCATTGCAGGATCTCCTTCGGCAGCGAATACCCGCACCCGACAGCCGCGCGCCGAAGCCGCTTCTACATCTCGCGCGATCCGGCTCTTTGTCATGCCTGTACGGTCAAGCATGTCGAACGTTGTACTTTTCAACTTCGTCATCGTTCGGGACAGTGTGGTCGTAACGGCACGCAACAGATCAACCTCGCCGGTGAGCAGCTTTTTGAATTTGTCAGTGCTGGCGAGTTGTTCTGTATAGGCAGATACCACGTCTTCATAACGACTGGAATTCATGCAATCGTCAACCACCATGCTCTCGTCCCAGTAATAGATCGATGGATTGATCAGCACCGCCAAGGCGATTCGATGCTGGCTGTCGCCCGTCAGGTATCGATTGAGTGCCTGAAAGCCGCTAAAAGCACCGGAACACAGACCGGCTACGACAAAGCGTGAAAAACCGTGCCGCGCGTTGAGTTCATCGAGAACAGTCGACAAGTCCTGCCACGCTTCGCGCGGATAGGGTTGGTCCACCGCTAGCGGCATACCCGTCACACTATCGCCGAGATTTCGCAGGTCGAAACGGAGTGAGGCGATGCCTGCATCGGCAAGCGCTCGTGCCAGACAGACATGCAGGTTACATGGTCCGACGTGGTGTCCGCCGCCAGCGTTCGGAATGATGACGACATCCCTGCGACGAGACTCGACGTCGGTTGACGTACGGTTTGACGGTCGGCTCAGGATACCGAACAGACCATTGACGCCAAATTGGCAGAACATCTCGTTGTGCGGATGTGGCTCGTCGGGCGCTGGTGTGAGATCCGTGAGTTTCCTTGTTGTGCCACGCGGAGTGGTCACATCCTCATCGAACCAGGCCACCATTTCCCGGACGGAATTCACCGGTACCAGCGAGTGCATGGACTGACGCATCATCTGCGCATACTGCGGCTGTGTTCTTGTCGTCAGCTCGATGCCTGTCGGCTGGAGCCAGTTACGAACCGCGGGGGTACTCGGCGCATCGTCGCGATCCAGCAGAAACATTCGTTCAGCAGACGCAGCGATGCGGTCGAGACGTAGCGCTGCAATGTCGTTTTGCGCTCCGGTATCCAGAACAATCCCGCCACAATCGAGCTTGCCGGTGTCCTTTTTGTACTGCGACGCGGTGCCGATCATCTGACAGTCACGCAGGAAGGCAGCGCCATGAACGCACGGCGCCCACAGCAAGAGACTACGTACAGGCTGCTCCTGAGCGTACAGCGCAGCGATGCAGGCACCCAGACGCAGGCCGGCAATCCCGGTGCTGCGACAGCCCGTCTGTCCCTTTAACCAGGCTACAACGTCCGCGACATTGCGCACCCAGGCGTCCAGCAATCGCTTTGGCTGCGCGCCCGAAAAAGAATTGCCCGTGCCTTCGAGATCAAAGCGGGCTACGGGAAACCCCGCCGTACACAACTGTTCGCATAACAAGCGCACTGAGCTGTGTGAGTGGGTGTATTCATGTCCCACTGGGGGCACGACGACAATGCACTGGTCGCGGTAAGGGCTGCTCGGCAGATGCAGCGTCACATGCAGGCAGGCATCGCCAGAGCGTACCCAACCGGCTTGACCTGAGCTCACTTCATTTCCACTTCAAACAGCGCCAGGGAGCCGTCGCACACAGCACTCAGTGCTGCCCGCTCGATGACCACCAGCCCGTCACCGGGGTCGGGTGCGCCGTCTTGTTGGCCCAGAAGCACTCGCAGGAACTGAAGCGTCGGTTCGTTTTTCGCTGTGCGCTGGTAGCGAAGTTTGAAGTGGGGATACTGCAGCAACTGGTTCAGCCGGGCCAGAAAGGCTGATTCCACCTGGCGCTGGAAGACACGACAAGACATGACGAGTGTCTCGACGGTGCCATCACGCGCTATCAGGCAGGCCAGTATTTCCCCGTGGGTTCCGAACCGGTCTTCCAGGGTTGTGGTAAAGAGGCGCGCCCCATCATGTAAATGTTGGCGAAGCGTATCGAGGTCCAGCCGTTGGCCGTTCAAGTTGAACTGGTTGGTCTTGTTGACGAGCTGAAGCGCGCGAGCGGAATTTTCCAGGCCTGGCTCGCGAATGGTGAGGCGCATCGCCAATTGCTGAAGAAAGACAGTGATGTCCGCGCTTTTTGCTTGCGTCGGTACAAGACCTGCAAGCGACACACGATACAAGTCGGTGCGCGATAGGTCTTCTTCGGTGACATGCGGCCTGGAAAAGAGCTGTCCCAGCTGCCTGGTGAGTGCCGGCAGGTCATTGACCGAGACCGGAAACTGTACCGTGGTCACCTGCGGCAAGGCTGACCGGACTTCGTGCAGCTCAACCGGGTTGTCATCGACGAAGACAAAGCTCTCAAGTCCCAGATTCAGGTGTCGCGCAAGGCTTTCGATCTGCGACGACTTGGGTTGATAGGAAGCCAGCACAGCCACAAAGTCGTCGCGTTTGAGCGTCATGTCCGGATGATTCAGTCCGGCTTCGGCAAGTTGCACATCGTTACGGCTGACAGCTGCAAGAATCACACCGCGTCCCTGAAGTGTCCGCAGTACGTTTTGATAGATGAAATGCGGATAGCCGCGACCATTCGGAGCGCAGGCGATATTGGCGCCATCCTCGCCGATCACGCCATGCCACATCACATTGTCGAGATCAGTGACCAGTACTTTCCCGGGGGCGGGATTTACCGTTCTGCATCGCACAATTTCGCTTGCGGCCGCGTCGAGCAACCGAGGTGACAGAGCACTGCCAGTTGCACAGTAGTTGTCGAGACTGAACATCTCCGGCGGTAGAACGCTGCCCAGACGAGCACCAGCTGCCAGCAGTCGAAATCGCAGGGATTCGTTCGCCCGATGATCGTGATGGCAAGGTGGAATAGGGCAATCCAGGTACACGGAGGTACCAGGGTAACCAGCGAGCAACGATTCCAGAGCGCTGATTCGCCGGAGCATGTCCTCGAAGCCTGCACGACCAGCACCGATACCGGTTCGCCAATCGAGTTCTGGCAGAAAATCCCAGGGCATCAACAGACGGACTTCGGATGCGTCATGCGCACCGAAGTGCAGGTGTTGCTGCAGGGTGCCGAATGGCAGCTGCACCATCCGTGCGGGGTTGTTGGCCAACACACTGTGCGCCGCCACGAACACTTCCAGAGCAGAAAGATTGGCGCTGCTGGCAAGCACGAACGTGGGCGCCGTTGCGGCCTGTTCGGCTAGCGCTGTGGCTTCAAGGAATTTCATAGGCGTGGGGACACCATTCCGGTGTTCGGCTATTAGCGTGGCAGGGCGTGCTGAACATATCGGCAGACTGACAGAAAATCAGTCAATTCGAGGAGCGCTTCAACATCGTCAAAGAACAGATCGAATTGACTTTCTATCGCTGCAATGAGATTGACGTGAGCCACCGAGTCCCACTGGGCCACCGACTCAACCGATATCGTTTCTGCACACATAACCCGAGTATCGGGAAACAGTACATGGAACAGGCCTGCCATTTTGTGCTCTATCTCTTCCATCATGCTCTCTGTCATCAGACTCTCTGCCATCACACTATCGGCTGACCCAGACACCCTGCTTCAAAACCAACTACGATTGCCCCTGACTCCTGGCTCAGTAGCGATCACTGTTGTTGATTGGGGTTCAGGTGTTCACTTTACGTCACATCGTGTCGAGACGATGGCGGCTCTGTAAGGGATTCGTCAGACAGTTGCGAAGATGTGCGCAAGATGGCAAAAATACCGTCGACAATTTCCTGGCGAATCACATTGTACGCAAGGCTCTCTTCACTTTCGGCTTCCGTCTGGTGTCTTGTTGCCGGTCTGATCCTTTCGCATTCCTCGTCTCCGGGCCTGGCTGCAACGCCGCGTTATTTCGTCGTTGGTGACAGTTTTTCAGATACCGGCAACTTTGCAGCGTTGAATCCCGACGCAGTCGACGCAGTCGATGTGTCGAACCCTTACCCGGAACTGCGCTCCAACGGCCCCCTTTGGGTGAGCCAGCTCTTCCCGGACCTGGAAATTCTGCCGGCCTGGACGGTACCAACCGATGTACCACCTGCTGCCACGGCGCGGGTGGTCAACTACGCGGTGGCTCGAGCCACCACCGGCTACGAACTAACCCGGCAGGTGGGAGGGTGGTTACTGCTAACCTATGCGCCGTACGGCATGCAGTGGCAATTCGAAAACATGCATCGGCGATACACGTTCACACCGGACGATACCCTGATCATTTGGGGAGGCGTGAACGACTTGATGTGGGCAGTCGGCGCCGCTGGCATGAGCGCGCCCCTTCGATTGCTGGAGGAACTGAGGACACCCCTGCCGTTAGGTGGCATGACCGTCATGGTCGATCAGGCAGCGGTCAATACGATGACCCTCGTGGAACGTGCAGTGAAATTTGGCTTCGGCCGAATCGTGGTCGTGAGCACCGGCAGGGACACTCTGGTGCCGCGTCTGGATGAGGCGACGACCCGGGTTTACAACGATGCGGCCGCCGGACTGGAAGCGGCCTTAGCGCAAGGCGTTGCGCGAGCTACCGGAATCTGGCCAGCCAACCACATCACCCGCCTCGACCTCACGGAAGGATTGAATACTCGAGTCGATTCGGCTGCTTTTCGGCTCGATCGACCTTGTCTGCAGCACGGCACCGTCTGCGACTCTCCCGATCAATACCTGTACTGGGACGAGACACATCCGACAACCGCAGGACACTGTCTGATCGCACAGATTGTCCAGCAGCATCTGGCCGAACCGGCACTCGCGCATGTCCACTGCACTGGCGCCGCAGGGATCGAATGACACGAAGTGCGCCAATGTCCGCTCCCGAAATTGTAAAGATCAACGCGCGGCGCAACTGGATCGTTGGCTTGCGTATTTACTGCCTTCAATTTTGCTAAGATCGCGGCCGCAACCGCCGGGAAGATCAGACCATTCTTCAATCTCTTGCTGAGCACTTTGGCCACCTCTTCGGCCCGCTGAGACTATTCACAAGTTATTTGTTCCTCGCTGGAATGGGCGCGGCGTTGGCGGTCGTGCTCACTTTCTGGGCCCTACCAAAATTCTGGCACCTGCTGCCAAAGGATCAGGGTCGAGCGTTCGCGGTGGATGCCGATAAAAGTGTCGGTAAGCCGATGGGCGCTGGCATCATCTTCGTGCCCATCTTCAGCTTCGTGGCCTTGTTGATTGTGCCGTTGAGCTGGCCGTATCTGGTGGTGATTGCGTGCATGCTGGCCGCGATGTTCGTCGGCTATCTCGATGATCGGACCCGTGGCGGCTGGAGTGAATACGCGCTTGGCGCATGCGACATGCTGATCAGCGTGATCGCAGCCATGGCGGTCTGCCATTTCAGCGGCTTCGACGTCTGGTTGCCGTTCGTCAAAAGCCCATTGCACGTCGACGCATGGTTGTTCGTTACGCTTGGTTCGATATTGATCTGGGTGATGATCAACTCCACCAACGCGACCGATGGCGTCGATGGACTATCCGGGAGCTTGTCAGCTTTAGCGTTGGTATTTCTGGGTGCGATCCTCTACGGCATCGTCGGCCACAAGGAGATATCCGCCTACCTCCTGGTTCCGCACTATGAGGGTGGGCCGGAGTGGTCCATGTTCGCGTTTGCGATGGTCGGCTGTCTGGCCAGCTACATCTGGTACAACTGCAACCCGAGCGTCGTGATGATGGGGGATGCCGGATCGCGGCCGATCGGATTGCTGATGGGTGTACTGGTGCTCGCAAGCGGTAACCCATTCCTCGTCTTCGTGGTTGCGACCGTAGTGCTCGTGAACGGCGGCACTGGTTTGTTGAAGGTCGCCTTACTGCGTTTTTTCCGGATCCCGATCTTCCGCGACGTGCGCTATCCGCTGCACGATCACATGCGCAAAAATCTCGGCTGGACCGGTACCCAGGTGCTGGTTCGATTCATGCTGCTGCAGGCTATCGGCACACCGCTGATGCTCGTGCTGCTGCTGAAGTTGCGCTGACACCTGACTTGCTCACTGCTAATAAAAATCTTCGAGGAGAGAGACAAGCCCTCTGAAAGCAGGCGGCGATCTAGTCTACGCGTTCAAAAAAGGAGAGATAGGATGATCGGGATGCTGATTCGCCTGAAGGTGCTTGCGCACAAAGTGGCGGAGTTCGAGGCGCTGGTGTCGACACTGGTGGCCAACATCCACACCAACGAGCCTGAGCCAAAGATGTACGAGGTACGGCGCGTGGTAAACCAGCCACGCGCCTACGTGTATTTCGTCGCTTTCAAGGACCAGGCGGCCAACGACGCTTATGCGAACGCGTCTTATCACCGAAACGCCGCGCCAGCGATCATGGCCTGCCTGGATGGCGATCCGGTTTACGAGACGCTTGAAGCGTTCTATTAGCAATTTGGCTTCTCGTGAGCACTGCAGCGGAAATCATGACCGCGCGGTCATGCCGAGTGCGTGACCAAAGCGCTTACCATGTTGTCGATGTGCAGAGCTTCAAACATTAAACCGAAATAACGGTCTGCAAGCCGCGATAAGACTGCCTCGAGAGAATTGCGTGTACGTTTCGTACCCGGCTCCATTGTGATGTCGACTCGGATTCCTTTGCTCTCATATTCTCCAACCACACATCGGACCTGTTAGTTCGGACGTTCGATGGAGGTCAAACTTTCGCCATTCAGGCTTCCCCGTGATGGGCGTCAAGACGCGATGGAACCGGTTTCACGGACTGCATGCAGCGATCAATTCCGGGGCACGATCGAGCAGAGTTTTCAGCACGGCTCCCAGGCGACATCACTCGGCAAAAATTTCAGAAAAAATAGCGACGGACACTTATATGTTCAATCACGGATACGTGCCCTCGTCTGCGTGACCCCGTCATCGCCTATACCCCCGCTTCGTGAATTCGTGCGATGCCGTCGGGCTCAGTCTGTGCTAGACGCACCCTGATAGCTTACGTCGGCCGATAAACCACTTAAGGTATCCATCGATGATGGTCGCCGCCTCAACCTGCCCCGGCCGTGGTCCCGATGATGCAGGGCGCTGCCTGACACTGCTTCTTTGAATAACCAAGTCATAAGTCCTATTCTCGCGTGGACTTCGACAGCCTCCCCGATTTCGATCGTTCAGCCCTGAGTTGCTAACGCTGTGACCGACACTGCCGCCACATCGCGCATATTGACGCTGGTCTTCACGGATCTCGCGGACTCGATGGCGCTGAAAACACAGCATGGTGATCAGTCTGCCGGGGAACTGTTTGCGCGCCATCGTGCGCACGTCCGTTCGATCGCCTCGGGTTCGGCCGGTCGCATCATCGACTGGGCCGGCGACGGCTGTTTTCTGACGTTCCAGAGTTCGAGTGCTGCGGTTGCATTTGCGTTGCGACTACAGCAGACGCACAAGATCGAACTCGACCTGCCCGGTGTGCGCATCGGCATGCACGTGGGCGAGGTGAGTGAAGGGGCCGACCCCGATGATGATGTCAATCATCCACGTGTCGAAGGGCTGGCAGTAGATCTTGCTGCACGCATCTGTGGCCTGGCACGACCTGCCCAGGTGCTGCTGTCATCGAACGCGGCAGATAGTGCCCGACAACGGCTCGATACTCACCTGTTCGATCAGCCGATCCTCTGGCGATCGCACGGCGCCTATGCGTTGAAGGGATTTGACGAACCGCTGGAGATTCGCGAGGTTGGACTCGAAGGCGTCGCGTCGTTCGCGGCACCGATGGCTGGCGAGAAAGCAGTGCCGGTGTTGCCGTCGCGTTCTGGCACGACGAGCAACCAATCGATGCGCGCAGGCGCGATCGCCTTGGTCCTGGCCTTTGCCATCGCCGGATCATGGTGGTGGACCACGTCGCGACAACCTGGTTCGCACGCTGAACAACCCGACATTGCGGAAACTACGGCCCTGAAATCCATCGCAGTCCTGCCGTTTGCCAACAGCAGCGGCGACGCAGGCAACGATTACCTCAGTGAAGGGCTGAGTGATGAGTTGCGTGACCGGCTGGCGGAGGTACCGGGTCTGAGAGTGGTGGCACGCAGTTCGTCCATCCGTTTTCGCGGGCGAGACCTGGACGCAACGGCCATCGCCGGGCAACTGGGTGTCAGCCGAGTGATAGAAGGCCGTTTCAACCGCCAAGGCAACCGCGTACTGCTTTCGGTGCAACTGATAGACGCCAAGTCCGGCTTCCAGCAATGGTCGCAGAGTTATGAACGCGCCAGCAGTGATCTGCTGCTGCTGCAGCAGGAATTGGCTCGGGCTGCCGTCAAGCAGCTGATGCCGGAGTTAGTGCCGACTGAAACGGCTGCAAGCCCTTCGCAACAGCAGGTCTCCGCGCATGATTTGTTGTTACTCGGGCGCCAGTATGAACAACAGGTTACCGATGAACAGCTGGTGGACGAAGCCAAATTGGAAAACGCCATTGACTACTACCGCCAGGCCATTACGCAGGACCCCCAATCGGCGGAAGCCCATGCGCGGCTCGGCAAAATGCTGCTGTACTCGGGGGACGTGGATGCAGCGGAGCAGCCCATTTTCAAAGCTTTGGAACTGAACCCTCACTTGTCCGATGCGCAGGCTACGCTTGGTCTCTATTACTGGATTGCCCGCCAACCCGGCATCGGCGCCGCCTATCTGCGCGCCATCCAACTGAACCCGAATAATGCTGATGCTTTGTTCTACTACGCCACATGGTTGTGGATGCAAAACGAAAGTGATCAGTCGACCGTTTACTACCTCCGGGCGCGGGACGTCGACCCCCTGTCGTTGGTGCGGCACGCGGAACTTGGCTACAAACTGGCGTGGGACGGCAGTCTCGAAGAGGCGCAAACGGTGGTTGTCCGTATCCTGGAGTTGTTTCCCACCGCGCCCGGTTACCTGGCGGCTGCACGAATCACGGAGGCCAATGGGATTCCTGATGAAGCCATTGGCTACGCACTCAAGGCGCGGTTGCTGCGCCCGGATGACCCGGATATTGCAGGTCAATTGGCTGAAATGCATGCCCGTATTGGTGACTTCGACAGCGCAGCCCTGTTTGAGCCTGATCCCGGCATGGGGCAGTTGTTCTGGCAAAGACGTTATACCGAACTGATTGATCTTGGTGAAGAACTGGCCATCGATCAACCCGGTGATACGGATGTTCTGTTCCTGCTGGCTTTTGCGTACAACACCAAGGGACGGTTTGGGGATTCTCTGCGGATACTTGAACTGGCCGGTATGCCAGAAGCTGCACTGAGTGAATCCCGTCGTGCCAATGAAATCCATGCGACACTTACAATGATTGGCGCGCTGGCAGCAAGCGGCGAAACAGAGCGGGCTCATGATTTGGCAGATTGGCTAATGAAGTGGCATCAACACTACTTGTCCGGAAAGGAAAGCAGATGGGCGACGTTTGTGACCGAAGCATGTGTGCTTGCAGCACTGGGAGAGGATGAGGATGCACTGGTGCGGATTGAATCGCTTAATACTTTGCCAAACATCGTTTGGTTGCCCTGGCTCAAGGACCATACCTGCTTTCAGAAGTTCGTCGATGAACCTCGTTACCAGGCGGTGGTCAGCGCCATTGAAGAACGTCTGACTGCGATTCGTGAACGGCTACCCCAAACCCTGAAAAGACAGGAGTTGTTGCCGGGTGAGCCGGATCAGAAATAGCGGGTGATCCCCACGTCTGCTGCAACATCGACCACATGTACGGAATCTCCCCACACGGTGGTAAACGCATTAACAGACAGCTGATAATTCTCATGGAAAAACCAGTCTGCGCCGATACCCACATTAGCGGAACTGTGCCGGGTGGTGCGATCGTGTTGAAACCAGGCTTCATCGGTCCGCTTTGAAGGGGGAAAAGCCTGGGCACTGTTGCCATTGCCCTTTCTGCCAAAACCAAACACGTTAAGCGAGAAATTAGGCGTCAGAAAATATCCCACCTCGGCATTGGCCCGAAAATGGTTGACGTTCACACCCAGCGTCTGTTCCACGATGGTGTACCCACCTCCCACCCGGTAATACCAGTCAGAAAATGGCAGAAGATGGGTCAATTCCAATCCAATCTCAACCCTCCACAGGTTTTGGCCCACGGCGGAATTGGCAAAAAACTGGTAGTCATGGCTGGGAATAAGCACATGGATAAAAGGCTCTATCCGCACCGGTTTATTGATCCACAAATAGTCCACACCGAAGTAAAAGTCCTGAAACGTACCACGGTACTTGCCGTCGTCGATAAAGGACACTTCGGGGTGTGGCGGATCCAGGGTCGCGGGGTTGTGGGTCGTCGCTCCGGAGGCGCGCTTCTTGATGTAGGGCATGCCAAACTCAAGATTCCAGCGTTCTGCAATGGCATAGTCGATTTGGAAGTAGAGACTTTGAGTTCGAACTTCCCCAATGGGCACTTCGGCCACACCATTTTGAAAATCGTTAACGTCGATATACTGATAATTCACAAAAACAGAACCGGCGCCTTTAGTGTAAAGCTGGTCGTAAATATTAACTATTTCACTGGCCCTCAGGCCGGGTGGCAACAACGCAGCGGAAATGACAAGGAGTAGCACGGCCTGTAATTTCTGACGGTTCTGAGCGCGTGCTGAACGAAAGTCCGAAGTTTGGACCTCAATCATACTTTGGGTTCCTTGCAACACTCAACGGCAGGAATGCCAATTCTGTCCGGAAACCATGCAGAGGACTGCAGAGCCCGTCGCTAGCTGCCTCGTACTTTCAAGCTTCTATGAATAGCTTTGAGATACTTGCGTATGCCGTCGTCCGCCGAAACCGTATGGGCGTAACGAGATTTGGCTATTTTGAATTCGGGTGTACCATTTTCAACCACTGGCACCCAATCCGGACGAGATGCGATTTCCACAGATTGTGCTTCGACTTCGTCTCGCTTGCTGTAGGGGGCGACGACCACGTCGAATTGTTGGGATTGCATTTTCATCGCAAGGTCAGCGTCGTTTGAGACGATTAGAACCTTATGTCCCGCCTCTTTCAGTTGGGCAGCCAATGCCTGTTCTTGATCAGTTCGTGCATAAACCAGGATAGACCCTGGAATGGGAGCAGAATAGGCACGGTAGTGAACACCCTTGCCCACGCGGAACATGCTTTCACCGCAAGCAAAGGCATCAATTGAAATTGCAGGCAAGGAAACTGCCAAAAAAACCCCTGCTATCACCAACGTACGCATAGGACTCTCCCTAGAAGCGAACATCAACCGGTACAGCGCCCTTCTTAATAGCAGAAATTGTGGGATATTGCATCGAATCTCGGAAAGACCAGAACTCAAATGACCGCCCCAACATGTGAACTCTGGTGGAAGTGAGCGGACCGAATCACCTCCACAGCAGCATGAGACGCGGCACTTCAGAAAAAAGTAATCAGAATTGGTAAATTTCCTGTCGCCGTCCTCACCGTTCAGACGACACATCGTTCCAGCTGCGGACCAACCCCGGCGGCGCAAGACCAGAACCTCTCCGGATGACCCGACAAACGAAAAGTACGCCTCGAAACATCACCCAACCGCAATGACCGAACCACCACCCGCCCCACTCTCGTGGGCGCAGCGACTAAAACTAGTCTTCAACATCGACATTACCAGGGTGCGCAGCCCTCTGCCCGCTCTGCGATGGGCAACTCCGCGTCATCGAAAACGTCACCAACCCGATCCCATTCGCAAGATCCTGAACACGCCCAGCAGCGTACCCCGCCCCGCATGCCGCCAGCACGCGCAATGCCACACCAGACACTCCCTGATCTCTTCGCCGAACACCCTTGAGGACTCGACTACGGACATCCCTGCACATCCGTATTCCGAACTTTCCCTTTCGCTTGTCGCTAAACCTCCATCTTCCGCGTGCGAAATTCCAACACGCGGGATCATTCAACCTCACCTCAATAACAACAGCCACCCCAGCCGCATACAGCGACACTCAGAGCAATCAACGAAAACACCCGTTATACCCCCTAAGCCCAGGCATGATGCCTCGACCGTCGTCGACGGTGATCGCCTCGCCTGGGCCGACATACCGAGTGAGATGCAGGAGATTGACTGCGAGATAGTTCGCGGCCGAATCGAGCCGACCAGAGCGCCGTTCAGTCACTGGGCCTTGGTTCCGACAACCATCTTGAATTCGAATGTCTCGTGAAGGAGACCATCGGCAGGAGTGGAGTCCTCAAGTTGGTGCAACAGTGCTGACTCAAACTCTGCAAGCCGTTCCCCGAACAAGTCCCGGGCCGCGTACGTGGTCGAGTACAAGTTACCGAGGACCTGATTCGGCACTCCAGTGCCGAAGGACTGGGACTACACCCTCACAAACTGACGAGAAAGTGCTCTGTGCGACGATCTCGCTGTATGGGCGGCTGTGATGATTGAAAGTCTGATTCCGCGCCCGACGCTTCTAGCCGAGGAAGGACTGAATGGTTTCGCGTGCGGCGATCGCCCACGATGTGGGTGCTTCCCAGAAGCTGGAGTCTGCGAACACGGCGACGCTTGAGTTCGGGAGCGTCATTTCAGAATAGCGCTGAAGAATCGCCGCCTGATCCATCCAATGAAACGATCTGCAGATGCATACGAGCGAGACATGCTCGGACGCAGGAATGGTCCACTTGCTGACATCGGCGCGAACCCATGCAACGTCCGACTTGTCAGCGAGCCAGCGCGCCACCCAGTCCGTACGAGCCCGCTCCAGCATGCCCTCGTCGAGGTCCACGCCGTACACCCTGGGGAAACATCCGGCAAACGCCTGCACAACCTGAGTTCGACCTGCCACGGCTGCGCATACAGTTCTCCCAGCGTCCGTGGGCTCACGTGTTGTGGGTCGAGCATCGTCGTCACCAGGGTGCGATGACCACATCGCACTTCGCGCATCGTCAACGAAGATGGACAGGCCGCGTAGGCCTCCTCGCTCATCCACGAAGGCGCTTGCCGAGGCTTCTTCCAGGTCACGACATGATCGTGTTTGCCCAAACGCTGGCCGCGCCGAAAGTCCGTATGCCGACCCGCATACTGTGTGAACACACCATCAACCCCCGCAGCCTGGCTGCTCAGCTGCGGGTAGCATGCTTGATTCAACGGTGTATCCGGCATCGAAATACCCGTGCCATCAATCAGCTTTACGCTTAC
>JAYSTS010000235.1:0-4980 GCA_043719475.1 Gammaproteobacteria bacterium
TGCGACTTTGAGAACTCGACTCTACGCTTCGACATGGTGGCTGTCCTTGTTTGCTCGGTATTGGCTTCGACAACCGGATACTAACAAGCGAGGACTGCCACCTCCTTCAAAATCAATCGCTTATCGACATCGCCTGCAAACCGACCCCGCTAAGTAAGTGCCATTGCCTCTAACCTTGATTCGACAATAACCGGTAAAGCTGCGGTCGCACAACGCGTCGAGTCGTCAGGCGGCACCCCCCGTTGTAGGCGGGTTCCTGACCGCGATGGTCGGTATCATCGAAGATCGCGATCAGGAGATCTCCCACAAAGTCACGGAACCAACAGTTCGCGAGCGCAAGATCGCTCCCACAGGGCGCTTTAACTGAACCTCTCATTGCTGAATCTGCCAACTTCATCGGTTGTGACCTTACCGTTTGATTTCCGCTGCAATCCCGACCTTCTCTAAGGTCAATCGTCCCGATGCTCTTAAATACCCCTGCGCAGTATTTTCGGTTGCGTATTTTTTGTCCATCTGAGGCTAACTGATCATCGCGTTGCCAAGAATCCATAGGCCTGCAACCAACAAGATCGCAAAGGCGAATCGACGTACCGCAGCATCCGACCATGGTGGAGGCAGATGGCGGCCAACCCAGGTACCCAGAAACACCACAGGGATGGCGACAGCGACCTGCAGCAGCACGTCATCGGTAAGACCCCCACTGACTCCAACCAACACCGTCCGCAAACTCGTCGTAATGGCAAAGCAGGCGAGCAGCGTCGTGCGAATCGCGTCGAACTGCAGCGGCTGGCGATACACAAACCAGCCGAGCACAGGACCACTCGCAGCAAAGAGCCCAGCCAGCAGCCCGCCCAGCGAACCCGCAATGAAAGTCGGCAGTGGTTGGGAGATTGAAGTCCGCGGACTCGGCCGAAGCAGCATCGCAAGCGCGCCAGCCGTGATGAAACTGCCGAGCAACAGTCCGAGCAACTGCTCGGCGTCGCGGTCGAGAACTGTCAGTAACCATAACCCACCGCCAATGGCGCACATCTGTCCTGCAATCAGCCTGCCGAACAATCCTCTATGCAGATGTCCAACTCGTCCACGCAAGGATAGAACGACATTGACGAACGCAATGATGCTGACCGCTGCAGTGACTTCCGAGATTGGCACCAGACCACTTGCGCCCATGATGGCGATCATCAGCAATCCCATGGCAAACCCGGTTATTGCCTGCACATAACTGCCGACAAGCGCGCACACGAGAAACAAAATCAGAGCGGGTAGGTCCATGCGCAAGGAGTATAGAAGAGTGCTGGCCAACGCACCCATTTCTCTGGCGAGGCGCAGTGATATAGTGCCAGCATGAATCTTGAACTCACCGGCCACACGGCCATCGTTACCGGTAGCCATCGCGGCACCGGTCTCATCATCGCTCGCCACTTGCTGCGCGAGGACGCAACCGTTCTCGTGCACGGGTTCACCGCAGATCAGGCGCGCGCAGCTGTTGCAGAACTCGGTGCCGGAATTGCAGTCGCCGGGGACATCTGTACCGACGCTGGTGCTCAGAAGCTCATCGATACCTGCCTTGAATATCACGTGGATATTCTCGTGAACAACTATGGCACTGCCGACGCCGGTGACTGGCAGAAGAGTGACAGTTCCGCCTGGATCGATGCCTACGAAAAAAACGTCCTCAGCGCCCAACGGTTGATTCGTGGCCTGCTGCCTTTGATGCGAGCACGCGGATGGGGCCGGGTTCTGAATCTCGGAACGATCGGCTCCACACGACCCAATGCCATCATGCCGCACTACTACGCCGCCAAGGGCGCACTGGCCGCCATGACGGTCAGCCTGGCGCGTGAAGTTGCCGGCACTGGTATTCGGGTCAACCTGGTATCTCCTGGTCTTATCCTCACCCCTGAGGTCGAAGCTGCCTATCTCGAACGCGGTCGACGCAAAGGCTGGGGGTCCACATGGGCTGAAATCGAAGCCCATGTCGCCGCTGACATCCCCATTGGCCGCATCGTGCGGCGTGAAGAAGTTGCCGATCTCGTCGCTTTTCTGGCCAGCCCACTGGCTGACGCGATTCACGGTCAGAATTTTCGCATCGATGGCGGCGCGGTCAGCATCGTCTCCTGACCCTATCAATGACATGAAAGACGCCCTTCAGACAAGCCGGTCCACACTGCTGCGAGGCGTCGGTCTGATGCTCATTCTCGCCAGCAGTCTGATCTTCGACAGCCACTCAGACGCGCCCCTGCACGATCTCTGGTTGCCACTTGTCATGGCCATCGGCGCGATCCTCGCATTGCAGAACACTCTGGCAGTTGCAATGGCAACGACCGCGTTAGCAGGCATTCACACCAACTTCCAGGCAGCCGACTGGGTGCCTGCACAAGCCTATCCGCTGCTCGCACTGCTCGGGTCGGTGACGATAGTCGTCATCCTTGTGCAGCGTTTTCGCGAGCGGATCACCACCACCCGCACCGAGCGCGAAGCACGGCGTCGTGAGCCAAAAACGTGAGCGAGAGAGATCCTCAGGATCTCGCTCGTTTGATCCTGACCGGGTTCCGAGCCTATCGAAACGAGTTCGGCGAAATCACCGCAGCCGCCAAGACCCGTTTTGAAACGGCAGACTGGCAATCAGTACTGGCAGCCAGCAAAACCAGGCTCGATCTCTATCGCGAGTATCTGCGCCCAGTGGTCGCGCAGTTGAAACACATCGAGATTGATCGAACGCGGTGGCAAGCCGTCAGGTCGGCCTATCACGAATTGTCACGGGATGAGTGGGACGCAGAACTCGCCGAGACATTCTTCAATTCCATTCATCGCGCGATGACCAGCGATCAGGCCGTCGATGATACCCAGATGTTTGTGACTACCGCGCTGCCTGTTGAGCGCCCTCTCGGTCGCGACGCAATCGTGCGCAAATTCACGCCCGAGAACAGTGTGTTCGACATGGTCAAGAACATTCTGCATGCCTTTGATTTTTCGCTGCCCTGGCGCCACCTCGATCAGGACGTTTCCAACATCCTGCGTTCGCTCGCTGAAGAGCGGCCGGAAATCAGGTCGTCGCGCACTCTGACTGTCGAAATTCTGACGTCGGCGTTTTTTCGTAACAAGGGCGCCTATCTGATCGGCAAGCTGGTCTATGAGGATCACGTATGGCCGGTTGCGCTACCGGTGCTGAACGACAACGGAAAACTTTATGTCGATACGCTCATCTGTGACGAAGATGAGTTTTCAATCATGTTTTCATTCACACGTGCTTATTTCATGGTGGCGACACCCAGGCCTCGAGCGCTCATCAATTTCCTGCATGAGTTGTTGCCGAACAAGAAGATCTCCGAGCTTTATGCCGCGGTTGGCCTGTACAAACACGGCAAGACCGAATTTTATCGAGGCTTCCTTGAGCATCTGGCAAATTCGCATGATCAGTTCGTCATAGCGCCTGGCATCAAGGGCATGGTGATGAGCGTGTTCCTGCTGCCGTCCTACCAGACCGTATTCAAGATCATCAAAGACCGCTTCCCGGCGCAGAAAAACACCACAGCCGCTGAAGTCCGGGGCAAGTACACCATGGTGAAATCCCATGACCGTGTTGGCCGCATGGCAGACACCCAGGAATTTCAGAACATCTCGTTTCCGCGCGCGCGTTTTTCCGAAGCACTGCTCACCGAGTTACAAACCGTCGCCGCCAATTCCCTGGTTCTGACGGATGAGCTGGTCATCATCAAGCACCTGTATACGGAACGGCAGATGACACCACTCAACATCTACGTCGAGCAGGCCAGTGAAACAGATCTGAAAGGCGCACTGGACGAGTACGGAAACGCCATCAAGCAACTCGCTGGCGCGAATATTTTTCCTGGTGACATGTTGCTCAAGAACTTCGGCGTCACACGTCACGGGCGTGTGGTCTTCTATGACTATGACGAAATCTGCTACCTCACCGAAGTGAATTTCCGGCGCATTCCCGAGCCTCGCAACGAAGATGAAGCCATGTCATCCGATGCCTGGTACTCAACCGCACCGAACGACGTATTTCCGGAAGAGTTCCGCAGATTCCTGTTCGGCAAACCGAGGGTGAAGGCTCTTTTTACCCAGATGCATGGAGAACTCTTCACACCTGAATACTGGCGCGGACTGCAGGATTCCATCAACGACGGACATGTCCTCGACGTGTTTCCATACCGACGCAAGAAGCGATTTGCGAAAGCGGAGCCCGATTGACCTCTCTCCCACCCTCGCGCCCCTCCGCCATCCTGTTTGATTTCGACGGCACACTGGCACCCAACCTTGATTTGCCAGACATGCGGCGCCAGGTGATTGAACTCACCCGAAACAACGCAGTTCCGGATGAGGTGTGGCAGGGTCGTTATATCGTCGAGATCATCAATGCGGCGCGTGAACACCTCAATCAACGGGATACCCAACAGGCAGATCTCTACTTCCAGCGCGGCCATCAGCTGATTACCGACATCGAAATGTCCGCCGCGCGCACGACGAGTGTCTTCGCGTGGACTCGTGAGGTGCTCGAGCGCGTGCGATTTCAAGGCATCCGCACCGCGATTGTCACCCGTAATAACGAAGCGGCCGTCAGAGCGACTTTCCCTGACGTTGATGACTACGTCGATCTGTTACTGGCTCGGGACAACGTGACTCATCTCAAGCCGGACCCACGGCATTTCGCTGTTGCGCTCGAACGGCTGGATCAGTCAGCCGAAACTACCTGCATCGTCAGCGACGGCGCCATGGACATGCGCACCGGGCGACTGCTTGGTCTGCAGTGCATTGGTGTGTTGACCGGCAGCAATAGCCGCGATCAACTGGTCGAGGCTGGTGCTCATCACATCCTGCCCGATGCGAGCGCGCTTAGCTTCTGAAACCATCGATGTGCGCTAGGAGTCTGCGCGGCAGAAGGCGGCGGAGCGAGGCGAGTGTCAATTCGAGTCCGATTTTTCGTTCGTTTGAGGCGCGTAGTGGGCGCTACGCAAC
>JAYSTS010000236.1:0-2347 GCA_043719475.1 Gammaproteobacteria bacterium
AACCTGGAGCCCAGACAGCTCATGGCGTTCAGACGCATCAAACTGCTGGGTTGTGGCAGCGCGTATCTGTCAGCCACCATTGGTGCGTCGATGATCGAACGACTGGCACGACTGCCGGCAGATGCAGAGTCGGCCGCAGAATTTCGCTACCGTAATCCCATCATCGAGCCAGACACCCTCTATTTCGCCGTCAGCCAATCGGGCGAAACCTATGACACGCTCGCGGCCGTGCAGGAAATCCAGCGCAAAGGTGGCACGGTTCTGGGTGTGGTCAATGTTGTTGGCAGCAGTATTGCGCGCCAGTGTGGTGCAGGAATCTACCTGCATGCCGGGCCGGAAGTGGCCGTGGTTTCGACCAAGACCTTCACCAATACACTGGCTGCCTTTGCGTTGCTCGCACTGTACCTTGGGCGAATGCGCGACTTGTCGCCGGCCGAAGGCAAACGCATCCTGCAGGCGCTGGAATCGTTACCTGATCAAGTACAGGGGTTGATCGACAGGCAGGCAGAATTTGCCGCAGTGGCGACGAAGTACGCGTTATTCGATCGAGCCTACTTCGTGGGTCGGTGCGAAGGATTTGGACTGGCGCGCGAAGGTGCGCTCAAGCTGAAGGAGATCTCTTACATCCATGCCGAGGCCTATCCGGCGTCGGAGCTTAAGCACGGACCACTGGCGCTCATCGATCCGACGACGCCGACGATTGCGATCGTTCCCGACGATGATCTTCTGGCGAAAAATCTATCAACCATTGCCGAGATCAAAGCCCGCAAGGGACCGGTTCTGGTGATTGGACAGTGTGAGGAACTGGCTGCCGATGTCGACGATTACATCCGCGTTCCGCGCAGTCACCCGTTACTGGATCCTGTACTCATGCTGATTCCGCTGCAGTTTCTCGCTTATCACGCGGCGCTTGCGCGGGGCTGCGACGTGGATAAGCCGAGAAACCTGGCAAAGAGCGTGACCGTGGAGTAGCGACCAACGTGTCAACGTGCCGCGACTTTGATCTCGATTGATTGATCGACTGCACGTCGATTCGTCGCTGCACGAGGTATCGCATCGACGGTGATCGATTGTGCGGCTGAACGGGTCGCTGGTGGCGTGGTCTGCATGGCCAGGATATAGCGAGCCAGATTCTGCGCCGCCTCGGTTCGTGTTGTGTATGGTCCGATCGATCCTTCACGCGAGGTGAAGTACCAGTCATCGCCCTGCTGAGTCACTCTGCGCAGTGAGTCAGGGCTGTTCATGTTGTCGAGAATCAGCGAGCCTGCGGTGCTGATGCGACGTACGACGTCTGCCAGTGGCATCTCGACGACCTGTTGTAAGCCATCCATACGACAACTGACCCGAGCGATGCCGGTTCGATCATCCGCATCGAGGACCATGAACATGGTGCTTGCTTCGGCGAAGAGTCGCCCTTCTAGACGGCGGGTCAAATGAGGTTGTTTCATGACGTTCAATCCTTGGAACTGGTCACCGCCATGATATGGGGAGGTTCACCGGGTAAATGGGAAATGGTTCACAGATCCTGGTTGAGCGGTCGCGCTGGTGCGCTCCAGGAACCGCCGGTGGTCGCTCAGCGACTCCTGAACAGCCCCAGATAGATTGGAATGACCAGCAAATGGATGCTCAGTAACGTCGTCAATGCCACCAGCGGTCCCCAGGTATCGGCGATCAACCCGGCGCCCATTGCAGCGACAACGAATGTCAGCGAGCCCACGAAAGCGACCACCGATCCCAGTGTCGCCCGCTGTGCATCCGTGAAGTCCTGTTGCAGGAGATGGTTTTTGGCAGTCTGGTTGAGCCCATAGAGCAGTGATGGGGTGGTCATGATGGCCGGCGACCAGAGGTTCGTTAGCCACAATCCCAGGAGGTGGAGCAGCTGTCCGAGGGTACTGCCGACAATCAACACACGAAGGTGCGAATAGCGATCGATCACAGGTCCAGCAAACCAGAAACTCAACGCGGCCAGACCATGCGCAGCAGTGCGCAGTGCACCGATCGCCCAGACTGGCCACAGGGTTCGATGAAACGCGGCGACAAACTGAAAATTGGCTTCGCCAAAGCCAAACGACACCGACTGGGCAACGGTCAACCAGGCAAGCCTGGGCGTATGGGCGATGTGCTTGATGGCTATCCAGACGTGTCCAAATCCGTTTGACCGGAGGCTGTGAGTACGGTGCGGCTCATGCAGCCCGAAGCTGATGAACCAGGCGGCCAACTGTGGAATCACGCTCAACCAGAACACCCAGGCTAGGAGTCTGCGCGGCAGAAGGCGGCGGAGCGAGGCGAGTGTCAATTCGAGTCCGATTTTTCGTTCGTTTGAGGCGCGTAGTGGGCGCTACGCAAC
>JAYSTS010000237.1:0-13345 GCA_043719475.1 Gammaproteobacteria bacterium
ATCTCGATGAAGAAACACCCGACTGGAGAGCCGTATGCGGGAAAACCGCACGTACGGTTCGGAGGGAGGGGAGAGGCTGCTCTTCCCTACCCCTATCACCTTTGGCCCAGCACCATTCCCGATCCGGAAATCATCCCTACCGGGTTGTATCCATCTTGAATGGCAACATCGTTTCGATGTGGGCGATATCCTCCACCACCTGGGCACGCTCACGCTCCAGATAGTTGGCAACAGCATCCCGGAATCCATCATGGGCTATCCAGTGCGCGCTGTAGGTCGCCTGGGGTTGATAACCGCGAGCAATCTTGTGCTGTCCCTGCGCGCCGGCTTCAACGCGCTTCAGACCTCGGGCGATGGCAAAATCGATGGCCTGGTAATAACACGCCTCGAAATGCAGGAAGGGGTGGTACTCGGTACACCCCCAGTTGCGGCCATAGAGCGTGTCGTTACCGATGAAGTTCAGTGCACCGCCGATGTATCGACCCTCACGTTTGCAGAGAATGAGCAGCGTGTGTTCGGCCAGATGCTGATTGATCTCACTGAAGAAGCGCCGCGTCAAATAGGGGCTGCCCCACTTGCGCGAGCCAGTGTCCATGTAAAACTCGTAGAACGCGTCCCAATGGGTCTGGGTGAGATCGGACCCGGTCACCCATTCGATCTCAACGCCATTGGCCAGCGCGTCGCGACGTTCACGCCGCAGGTCCTTGCGTTTTTTCGATGTCAGCTGCGCAAGAAAATCCTCGAAACTGCCATACCCTTCGTTGTACCAGTGAAATTGCTGGTCCATACGCTGCAGAAAGCCGAATTGAGCCGCCCGTTCCCACTGCGCCTGGGTCATGAAGGTCATGTGCAGTGAGGATACACCGGTCTCCTTCACGAGGCTGGCACACGCCTCGAACAAGGCGGCTTCAAGCTCTGGCTCATTGCGAACCGGAAGCACGCGGCGACCTGTCGCGGGAGTGAACGGCACCGTCGCCTGGAGCTTCGGGTAGTAGCGTCCGCCGGCTCGTTGCAGTGCATCGGCCCAGCTGTGATCGAAGACATACTCGCCCTGCGAGTGACCCTTCACGTAGAGCGGTACCACACCGATCAGATCGGAGCCTCGTTCCACCACCAGGTGGAAAGGCTTCCAGCCGGTTCGCCCGCCGACACTGCCGCTGGTTTCCAGCGCCAGCAGGAAAGCGTGGGTCAGGAAGGGGTTGAATGAACCATCCGAGGTGGCACAACGATCCCAAAGCACCGCATCGAATTCCGCAATGCGATCCAGCGTTCGGACGGTGATCGCGCTCATGCGATTGAGGGTCTTGTCCTGGTGCGTAGTTCCGCCTGAATCTCGGAGAGCCGGGAGCGATTGAGGCGGTAGCCATACATGCACAGCAAGCCAGGTATGGCCAACAGCACGGCGACCGGACCGGAAATGACCGCCAGCGTCAGCAAAACGTCTTGTGGAACATCAGCTGCAGTGCGGACGGCGGTACCTGTTGGCCATTCGATCAAGACCAGGAAGAGCCCTGCGATGTAGGAGCCGAGCGCTGCAGAGCATTTGCCGGCGAAGGATGATGCGCCAAAAAAGACCCCTTCCTGACGTCGGCCGGTCAGCAGTTCGTGTTCATCGGCAATGTCCGCCATGGTGGTGCCGGAGCCCACGATCATCTGGGCAATGGAGGCACCGGCCAACAAGGAAAAGAGGATCAACAACAGGGCTGAGGTCCAGCTACCTTTTTCGGGCCAAAGATCGATTAGATACAGCAGCACCGGTGACGTGTGAATCACCATCCAGGTGACGGCGCCCGCCATCATCGCCGCGCGCTTGTCGAGCCAGGAAAACAAGGTGCCCGACACCGCGTAACCGAACATGCTGCCGATCGGCCCTGCCAGCAGCGCCAGCATGATCTGGTAGCGGTCCAGCTCCCAGAAAAAAGTCATCATGTAGAGGCCGGTGGCACCGGTAACGCCAAACGCGACGATGATGATGATGAAACCGATCAGCATCCATTTGAAGGATGGGTTACGCAGCGTATCGACGGCTTCACGCAGAACATCCATGGCGCCAACCTCGGCCAAATCGAGGGTTGCCTTGGGCAGGTAGGGGATACGGTGCCGCGTGCCATGTGCCGTCGCAAAAATCGCCAGCATGACCAGTGCAGAGAGCAGCAGCATGAATGGCGGGTAGGCGGCAGGATTGGTTTGTCCATTGGCGTACTCCTCGGTAGGCGCGAAGAAATACCCGAAGCCGAGTACAAACACGAGAATGAATCCGAGCGCACCAAAGAAATGGCGCACTGCCACCAGTGTGGTCCGTTCGTCATAGTCCGACGACAGTTCAGCCCCCAGTGCCATATGTGGCACGTAGTAAAGCGTCATCGCACCGCGAACCAGCACGGTGAAGGTCAGCATCCAGGCAAACAAACCCCACTGGCCTGCACTGTCGATGCTGACAACGGGTGCGAAGAGCAGATAAAACGCGATGCCCATCGGCAGTGCCGACGCGTAGATAAAGGGATGGCGCCTGCCCAGCCGACCACTCCAGCGATCCGAAATCGTGCCAGCGAGTGGATCGGTGACGGCATCGAATATCAGCGCGAGGGCGATGGCAAGCCCGGCGAGATCGGCGGACAGCCCAAGTACCTGACTGTAGTAGAAGAGCAGAAACGTACCAAAGACACTGGTCTTGATCCCTTCGGCAATCTGACCGACGCCGAAAGCGAGTTTTTCTGTGCGGCGAAGTGGTGGTGCTGTTCCTGCCATGCCTGAACGCTAACCCAGTTCTCCATGGAACGCGATGCTTGCTTTTGCACGAACGAAGTGGCTCGCTTCCACTTGACCAAAAAAGCTACTCGGAGCCTTGAACATGACACGTCCTGCAGCGATCGGGGTGATCGATCTGATGCTGGAAATTCCGGCAGGTGAAGCGGGTATGGGTATGGCGGAAGCACGCCGGCTCACCCGTGACAAAGGCACCGACGGGTTTTCGCACCATCCGGCACAGTATCTGTTCAAGGATGCCGGCGAGCGCATGTCCAAGGTGCAGGACGTCGATGCGATTGTTGCGATGATGGATGCCCATGGGGTCGCCATGGCCCAAATCGCTGTGGATGCGCGTAATCCAGACCCGGCTCTCGCCATCTTCGACAAGTACCCCAAGCGCTTTTTTGGTGAGGTCGGTGTCAATCCGAATGCAGGGATGAAGTCGGTTCGCTCACTCGCTGCGGCGGTCGCGCTGCATCCCAACATCAGGGCAGCCTCAGCGGCGCCTTGCCTGCTGAGTCCACAGGTAACCATCGATCACCGTACGTTCTATCCCCTTTATGCCAAGTGCTGTGAGCTGGATATTCCCATCAACATGTTGGTAGGCGTGCCGGGACCAAGGGTGCCGTACCAGTGTCAGCATCCCGGTCTGCTCGATGAAGTGGCCTACTTCTTTCCGGAATTGAAAGTGGTGATGCGTCATGGCGGTGATCCGTGGACCGATCTGTGCGTAAAACTGCTGCTGAAGTGGCCGAATCTGTACTACTCGACCTCGGCCTGGGCGCCCCGGCACTACCCACGTAATATCCTGGATTTTGCCAACAAGCGAGGGAGCGAGAAGGTCCTGTTTGCAGGCTACTATCCTGGCCTGTCCTACGAACGCATCTTTGGTGAGATGGATGATCTGCCCCTCAAGGAAACTGTTTGGTCTGCGTTCCTGCGGGATAATGCGGTGCGGGTCTACGGCCTGGACAAGATTCTTGGCTGACCGATCACCTTAGCCTCAATCGGACAAAAATTAACCAACCGAAAATGCTGTGCAGGGGTATTTAAGAGCTTCGGAACAATTGACTGGAGAGAAGGTCGGGGTTGCAGCGGAAATCAAACCATTGGGTCAAAACCAATGAAGTTGGCAGATTCAGCAGTGGGACGTCGAACAAAAACCGTCCTGTGGGAGCGATCTCCTGATCGCGAACCGATGGTTCCGTGACTTTGTGGGAGTGATCTCCTGATTGCGATCTGGGAGATATCCCGATCTGGAAGAGTTGTGGGAGCGATCTCCTGATCGCGATCCTCGATGATCCCAACAATCGCAGGAGACCGCTCCCACCAGGAGACCGCTCCTGCGGCGGAGAGGGCTGCGCGACGCAGCGATAAGGTTAATAAATACCTGCGTCGAGTCCCGCTGCGACCGCCATGCCGAGTTCACGACAGGTGAGCAGGTCGGCATCCGTAGGCTCGCCTTTGACGATGATGGCGGGCTGGACTTCTGTCATCGGATAACCGCCGATGATGCGGCGGATGGCGCGCAGAGCGCCCGAGCCATCATTACCGGCGCAGATGAAGATGGCGCAGGGCAGGGGACGCACTTTGCCTTCAACTTCATAGAAGGTTCGATCGAAAAAATCCTTCATCGCCCCAGACATGTAGCCGAAGTTCTCCGGTGTACCCAGTAACACAGCGTCGGCCCACAACAGGTCTGCAGGTCCCGCCATGCCAGCCGTTAGAAAGCGGTGCTCGATACCGCTGATATCCGGATCGCAGACGCCTTCGAGAACAGCGCGAGCAAGGCGCTGCGTGCGCCCGGTTTTTGAGTGATGGACGATCAGCAGGTGCTTCATCCGGCGAGTATACTGCCGATGCATGGACCTTCAGACCATACAAGCCGCGCAAGCGCGCATTCGCGAGCACGTCGTTGTGACACCGTGCGAGCACTCCCGCACGATTTCCCGTCTGCTTGGTTGTGAGCTCTACATCAAGTTCGAAAATCAGCAATTCACAGCGTCTTTCAAGGAACGAGGCGCGCTCAATGCGCTGTTGCAGCTGAACGAGGCTGAGCGGCAGCGAGGGGTCATCGCCATGTCTGCGGGCAATCATGCGCAGGCAGTGGCCTATCATGGCGCCCGGCTGGCGGTGCCGACTACCATCGTGATGCCACGGACGACGCCCAATGCCAAAGTCGAGCAGACCCGCGTGCATGGTGCGGAAGTCATCCTGCACGGCAGCCAGTTCGATGAAACAAGGGCATTCACGCAGGCGCTTGCCCAGAAGCGACAGCTCATCCTGCTGCACCCTTACGATGACGAACGTGTGATCGCAGGCCAAGGCACAATTGGACTGGAGATTCTTGAGCAGGTGAAGACGGCAGAAATCGTCGTCGTACCGATTGGTGGTGGTGGGTTGATTTCCGGAGTCGCAACGGCACTGAAAGCGCTCAAATCGTCCATCCGCGTCATTGGTGTGCAGATGGATCGATACGACACGGCCAGCCGGATGTTCCACGGTCTTGAGCCTAGTTCACCAAAACTGGGCACAGTCGCCGAGGGCATCGCAGTCAAACAGCCAGGTCAACTGACGCTGCCCATCATCCGTGCGTGTGTGGACGATGTTGTGACGGTCAGCGAAGAAGCAGTCGAGCAGGCCGTGTTCATGCTGCTGGAAATCGAAAAAACCGTCGCCGAAGGCGCCGGTGCTGCGGCGCTGGCCGCGGTGATGTCCAGTCCGACAGCGTTTGCAGGCAAACAAGTCGTCACCATTCTGTCGGGCGGCAATATCGACATGATGATCCTGTCGTCAGTATTGCAGCGGGGGCTGGTACGCACGCACCGTCTGGTGCGACTTCGGGTGGAAATCCCGGACGTGCCAGGTGCATTATCGGACCTCACGCAGATCATCGGCGAGCTCGACAGCAACATCATCGATATCCAGCATCAGCGCGCGTTTGGTTCATCGTCGGTGCGGGCAACGATGGTCGAACTGGTGCTGCAGATGCGTGGCGAAGAACAGGTGGAGCAGGTTCTCGGTAGCCTCGCGAAGGCCGGTTATGAGGCGAAGCTGCTGAGTTGAGGGTGCCCTCTCAAGCCGCTGGTCGCGTATTGACGACGCGGCTATATTGCAGTCGGGGATGATGGTCGAAAATCAAATCACGTGATCGTTAAGGGGGAAACATGCGACTTTCCAAGCCGAGAATACCGGCGCTTGAACAGCAGGACTGGAGCCCGGAAGCGGCGGAGCTGATGAAGCCCTTCCTCAAACAGGGCCGAATCTTCAACATTTTCAAGACACTCACCAATCACCCGGAGCTGGCCAAGCGCTGGATGGTGTTTGCCAATCACATCCTCGGCAAGTCGACGCTGGCTGTTCGTGAACGCGAACTGATCATTCTGCGTATTGGCTATCTCTGTCAGTCCGGTTATGAATGGGGTCAGCACGTGCTGATTGCGCGGCAGGCGCGCATGACCGACGCCGAAATTCGTTCCTGTAAGACCGGCCCGACAACGCCGGGCTTGAGCACGCTTGATCGATTGCTGTTGCAGGCAACCGATGAACTGCATAACGACGCGCATGTCAGCGATACAACGTGGACGGGCCTGTCAAAGCTGCTCAATACCAAGCAGATGATGGACGTGGTGTTCACTGTTGGTCAGTACAATCTGGTCTCGATGGCGCTCAACAGCTTCGGCGTTCAAGCCGATGAAGGACTACCGGGATGGGACGTTTAGCCGGCAAGGTCGCGATTATCGTTGGTGGGGGTCAGACACCGGGTGAGACCATTGGCAACGGACGCGCGACAGCGATGCGATTCGCTCAGGAAGGCGCTCGTGTACTGGTGGTCGATCGTCGGCTGAACTCTGCGCAAGAGACGGTGGCGATGATCCGCGCCGAAGGTGGTGAAGCGCAGGCCTGTGAAGCAGATGTGACCCGTGCGGAGGATTGTCAGCGCTTTGTCGAAACAGCTATCGCGAAGTTTGGCAAGCTCGATATCCTGCACAACAACGTCGGTATCGGCGGTGGTGATCGTACTGCTGCGAGCATGACCGAAGAAGTCTGGGACCGGATCTTCAATGTCAATCTGCGTGGCATCATGCTCAGCTGTCGTGAAGCACTCAAACCCATGCGTGAGCAAGGGCATGGTGTCATCACGAATATCTCGTCGGTGGCGGCCGTCTGTGCAGTGAGCATTGTCGCCTACAAGACGTCGAAAGCAGCGCTCAATGCGTATACCCACGCCCTGGCGACCGGTAATACGAAGTACAACATTCGAGCTAACGTCATCATGCCAGGGCTCATGAATACGCCTATGGCCATCGAAGGATATGTCGCACAAGGGCATGATCGCGCAGAGCTGATCGCCCGGCGAGATGCGCAGGTACCATTGGGTGGCAAGATGGGTTCGGCCTGGGACATCGCCAATGCTGCACTGTTCCTGGCGTCGGACGAAGCGAAGTTCATCACTGGTGTTTGTTTGCCAGTGGATGGTGGCCAGGCGGCGATGATCGGTTAGACCAACGATCAAACACTGTTGTTGAACACGAGGTAATGGGCAGGACTCCGAGATGAAACCACGACGATCAGTTCTCTACATGCCGGGCGCCAATGCGCGGGCACTCGACAAAGCGCGTGCACTGCCCTGTGACTCCATCATCTTCGATCTGGAAGACGCGGTGGCGCCGGATGCCAAGGCCGATGCCAGAGCGCAGGTCGCCCAGGCGGTAGCCAGCGGACTGTATGGTTACCGGGAATTGCTGGTGCGATGCAATGGCCTGAATACCCCTTGGGGACGAGATGATCTCGATGCATTCGCAGGTTTGAAAGCCTCGCCCAATATCTCGGCGCTGGTGTTTCCGAAAATCGAGAACATGGACCAGATCGACGCGATTGCCCTTGAACTGGATCGCCGAGGCGCACGTCGACTCAAGATGTGGATCATGATCGAAACTCCGACCGGGGTGCTCGATGCGCGGAAACTGGCGCGGCATCCACGGGTTGAAGCACTGGTGATGGGTACCAGCGATCTGGTCAAGGAACTGCGAGCCTCCCACACCGTGTCACGCAGCAATCTCGACTATGCACTTCAATACTGTGTGCTGGCGGCGCGCGCTGCGGGCAAGGTGATCCTCGATGGCGTGCATCTAGATTTCAGGAATCTCGATTCGTTCAGAGCCTCGTGTGAGCAGGGGAGGGCCATGGGCTTCGATGGCAGAACGCTGATACATCCGACTCAGGTCGATATCGCCAATGAAGTATTTGGCATCGACGCCAGTGGCCTTGATCACGCAGGCGAAGTACTGCGTGTCTGGCAGGAGGCGCTGGCTGCTGGCAAGGGCGTCGCGGTGCTCAACGGCAATCTGATTGAGAACCTGCATGCTGCCGAGGCCGAAAGAGTGGTTGCCTTTGCGCAGGCGCTGGCAGCGCGAAGTCATCACTGACGGCAGACTCGCACAATCGCAATGCTCTGCTATACCTACTGCAGGCGGCAGGCGTTCATGGATGAGCGACCTATTCCCGCTCGCAAGCTCCGATGGTGGCGGTTTTGGATCTCTCTCCCCCTCCCCATCTGACTCCGGTGCCTCGGAGCTTGTTTCCCTCTTTCCTGACAGTCCACCAGATCAAATGTCTACCCCGGACTTTGGTTTCCGTATCCCGATGAAGAGCCATCTCCACGCGAAATAGCCAATCAGCTGCATGATGACGATGGTCATGAGGGCTGCACCGATTGCAAACGTTGCCGGATCCTCGAGCCAAAGGATGAGACTCAGCAGTATCAGTGCGATCAGTAGCACCCGAACCAGCCGCCACGGCGTTTGACCTCCATCTCGCAGGCCGAGCAGCGAGGCGAGGAGATCACTGGCCAAGGGAAGTGTCAGCAAGTACAGCAGTACAGTCACGCCTCATCCTCCACCAGTTCTACGTAGCCTTCCGTCGCATGCAGGCGCAAGCGCTGGCCGCTGCGGATGCGCAAGATGCAGTCGTGTACATCCACCAGACAGGGAATTCGATATTCCCGGGCGATGGTACCAGCATGAGAGAGATAACTGCCGATGCCGACGACGATGCCGCCCAGCGAAGGAAACAGTGGAGTCCAGGTGGGATCCGTATAGGGTGCAACCAGTATTTCACCAGGTTTCAGCAGCTGTGCGTGATCCGGACGCAGGATGACTCGCGCGATGCCTTCAATCGTGCCTGGGCTCGCGCACTGTCCGAGCAGAGTGCGTTCGTTGGTGGGAACGTCAGCGATCGGCAATTTGATGTTGAAGGTTTCGGGTGCTCGACTGCGTGCTTCACGGCGGTGCGCAATTCGCCGTTCTCGAACCGTGCGCGATGCCGCCCGCGCGTCCAGATCACCGCTTGACGCCGCCTGGACCTCGCTCCAGGTCAGGAAAAACAGGTCGCCGGCACACTTGAGTTTGCCGCTGTGCAGGAGCTCATCCTCAATCAGCAGCAGTCTGCGACGAATGGCGTCGAAGATCATCGTGTGATAGTGGCGGGTATTTTCGCGCAAGCTGATGTAGTAACGGATGCGGGTCAGCAGTTTGTTGACCAATCGCCATTTAAGGCCGCGGCCTACGGCCTTGCGCAGTGCATCACGCGCGACCAGATGGCGTGAGTAGCTGTCGTTGATCTGACTTGTGTGCAGCATCTGATTGCGGATCATGGTCAGCAATGGCGTGATGTCTTCGCGCCAGCGGGGCGCACTGAAGTCCAGCTCTCGTGCACCGCGGTGTCCATAGGTCGATATGAAGACGCCCAACGCGACGACGAAGGGGTGCGCGGGATCGAGTTCCCGTATGCCAATAACGGCGTCAGCTGCCAGCAGCGCTACCCGGGTGTCCTCGTGTTTCGCTGCCAGTGCTGCAAGTTCCGTAATGCTCAGCACCATGCGCTTGCTCCACATGTCGCTGTCATCGTGAATAACGTCGTCGATCTGCATGGGATCGTAAGCTGGTGCCCATCGTTTCAGCAGCAGCTGCAATAGCCCGATCAGCAGAAAATATCGCCCCGCAGAGATATTGAGTGCAAGCATGGACTCGTGCGCAGGTGACCAGGGAAAGCGCCCGAGCAGAGTTCGCTTCATCAAGCCAGGCACGTCGAGCGAGTGGTCGAGTTGCAACGCCTGTAACCAGGGTACAAAACGCGCCAGGCTCGCGGATTCGAGTCTGCCGCTGCGGGCCCAGAAGGTCCCGAATGTCAGCCACCCGAGCAGGAGGATAACGATACCGGCGGGTAGTTGGCCGAGTGCCAGCCTGGGTGCCTTCGGAGCCCGTCTCAGCATCGCCAGGTCAACGAGTTCTGCGTTCTTCAAGCGAAATGGAATAAGGCGTTTGAGCACGTCAAAATCGAGATACAGCCGTCCACCAACAAAAGCGCCCAGCTTCGGCAGGATGGTCGTCACCAGGTCGACCGTCAGCGGTGTCAGTGGTTCGGAGAAATTCTCGGCGACCGGCTTGAACAGCACCAGAGCACGATCGTCTGCTGGTGTAGCGGCACTGGCAGTAATCGGTCGGGCCTGAAGAATATGGAGTTCGTCGTCTTCGAAAGCCCACTCCACATCCACCGCTTCGGCGAACAGTGCTTCAATCTGTTCGGTTGTTTCATGCAGGGCAACGGCGTCCCGTGTCGACAGTACTGGCACAGTCCGAAGGTGTTCAGGGACCGGATCCAAGCGGCCTTGTGATGGATCGTCCAGTTGGGCCGGTACCATCAGTTGTTTGTCGCCAATCTGCAGAACGGTGACGTGGCCGAATGGATCAACCTTCACGCGGTCGGGCTGCACTCGACCGTCGACCAAAACCGCGCCCAGCCCCCAACTCGCTTCGATGATGATGTTTCCCGCCTCGGGTTCGAGGGGATCTCTCGAAAAGCAGACGCCTGAACGGGTCGCTTTTACCAATCGCTGGACGATCACGGCCATCGGTTGTGTCGACTCGTCCCAATTCTGCCGGTAGGCAAGGGCGGCCGGACTCCACAAGGACATCCAGCAATCAACGACCGCCTGAGTCAAACTCGCTGCGGTGATGTAGTAATACGTTGCATGCTGGCCTGCGTAGCTGATACCGGCGCCGTCTTCGTCGATGGCCGAACTGCGCACAGCTACCACTTCGTCAGGTTCGAAGTGCGCGATGAATGCGGTGCTCAGCGTGCTGACAAAGTCGGCGTCGAGGGTCGGCGGTGGAGGTTTTTCATCCAGCAGGATGGGGTAATGACGCGAGAATGCGTCCGAGGTGATGACAAAACCGGTGGGTACGTTGAACCCTGCCTGCATCAACACGCCTAAGCGGGCGGCTTTACCGCCAACGATATTAACGTGCGCCAGATTGACTTTATAAAGGGGTAGTATCCATTCCACCCGCGCAGACTAATGAAAGGTCTGTCGATAGTGCAACTGCGTCAACGAAATGCGTCAACGAGAGGACTTCACCGACGTACGGCGATCGCGCTCTTATCCAACAATCCCGCAGACGCATCGGCGTTGATGATTTAGGTCAGACCACCTTCGCGGGCTTGGCACGTGCGAAGCAATTACCCAGTTGGGCGGTGATTCGATGCCAGTGACTCCACTGGTGAGGTAGCGCCAGCATCGCCGGCGTCGTCACCAGGGCTCTGCTGGTCTCACTGGATTGAATCGGGTGCCATCACGATCTTGACCAGAGCGACAACCACTTCGGCGACATACGTACCGTGTTTCAAGAACTTCCTCGGGGCACGCAGCAGGAGAGGTTGGCGCACGAAGTGCTACCAATCGAACAAGAGATCGGGATCAGTAGGCTGACCAGAAGAAATCGGGGTCATGAGACCCCTCCTACAAGGGTATGCGGCTGCCACGATTGTAGGAGCGATCTCCCGATCGCGATCAGGATTCGGGGTCAGGAGACCCCTCCTACAGGTGCTAGGGAGCGAAGCGACCGGTCGGGCGTGAGGGCAGGATGCCCGAAGCCCAATAAAAGAAAACCTACGCCTTCGCGGAAGGCCTCGCTGACATATGATCGAACCACGCTTTGATATTGCTCAGACCCTCATCGAACGGTTGCCCGACGTTTTTGCCAAATGCCAGGAAGCAGAACAACAGAACGTCCGCCAGGGTCAGCTTGTCGCCTGCAATGAACTGTCGACCACCTATCAGGCCGTTGAGCCAGGCCAGTTTTTCCCGCGCGATTTTTTTCAGTCCATCGGCTGCCTCAGGAATGGTCACCATTCGGTCCTTGAAGATCGGCAAGCCTTCCGCGAAGCGGAAGCCGTTGCCCATGGTTTCGCAGATGTTGAGATCGATACGCCGTACCCACATGCGTGTATTTGCCCGCTCTTCAGCAGTGGCACCGATCAGGGATGCACCAGTACCCACTTCGTCGAGGTATTCGCAGATGGCGGTGATTTCGGCGAGATACTGGCCGTTGTCTAGTTGCAGGCAAGGCAGTTGTCCTGCGGGGTTCAGCTTCAGATATTCAGCCTTCCTGTTTTCAGCGCCCATGATGTCGACCTTCACCTTTTCGAGGGTCATGCCTTTTTCAGCAGCAAACATGCGAACGACAGCCGGATTCGGACCGACGGAATCATAGAGTTTCATGGGTTCTCCTTTGGTTTTGGCGGCGGTTCCTACCACTCACCAGTGTTGGGCATGCTTGCCCAGGGTTCTGCCGGTGGCAGCGCGGCGCCATGCTGCAACAATTCGATAGACACGTTATCGGGGGAGCGAACGAATGCCATTCGTCCATCGCGCGGTGGTCGGTTGATCGTAACGCCACGATCAAGAAGGCGCTGGCAGGTAACGTAGATGTCCTCTACGGCATAGGCAAGATGGCCGAAGTTGCGACCACCCTGCAGGACCTCTGGATCGTAGTTGTAGGTGAGCTCGACCTGCGCCGATTCATCACCGGGTGGCGCGAGGAAGACCAGGGTGAAACGACCACCGGGATTGTCGATGCGCCGTAGCTCAGTCAAACCGAGCTTGTTACAGTAAAAATCGACAGACGCTTCGAGGTCCGTCACGCGAACCATCGTGTGCAGGTACTTCATGGGTTAAATCGGGTGTGGGCTGAGACGGGAGGTTAACCCGACTGGGTGTCTATACCAAGTTCAGCAGAACGCGCGGCCTCTCAGTACAATCCAATGAAGACGATCACACCAGCCAGCGTCAGCAGCGCGCTGACCAGAAGCACAGTTTCTCCGGTGGAAATTCGGTCGTCCCGGCGCGTGGTCCCGTCAGAGGTTGCCGGTACGTTGATTTGAGTTGGATGTTGGTCTGGGGCCATGGTCAGTGTGGTCTGCGGATACCAACAAGTTGTGGCGATATTCCCTGCGGTTCAGTGTTTTTGGTGCAGGTTCCTGATCTGCTCGGCGCGTTGCTCGATACTCTTGCGATAGGCCGCAGCGACCGAACGAGACATGCGCCGTCCGTTGTCACGCCGTGAACGAAATTCGTCCTCGAGCTTGCGAATTTCTTCGGCCAACAAATCTTGATAGTTATCAGTGGTCATCGTTACTGCTGACGCCCCTCTAGGAGTCTGCGCGGCAGAAGCTCGACAGGCTGCGGCGGCGCCACTTCGGCCCGCTTTTCCGTTCGTTTTCGTTGCGTAGCGCTTAACTTAAGCGCCTCAAACGA
>JAYSTS010000238.1:0-80077 GCA_043719475.1 Gammaproteobacteria bacterium
TTGGCGTGGTGCAGCGCAAGTTCGATGTTACGGGTTACCAATGCCAAACGGCCGAGCGCGGATTGCACCTGAATCGGGGTTGCCTGCGTGGCGACAAAACTATCGACCCGATCCGGTATGTCGAGCTTCGCCATCGAATACGTACCACGTTTGATATAGGTGCTCAGTGCACGGTCACCTTCTTCCAGCGACATACCGAAGGCTGACTCGAACGCCACGTCAATGGGTTCGACGCGGACTCGACGCGCCAAATCAGACAGAGATCTTTGGTGTGTCCCGGTTCCGCCAAATACCGCAAAGTGCACGAACGCCCATGCTTGAGGGTAATACCGTGCATCGCCATGTATCGCCTCATCCTGGTTCAACTCAAAAAACTCGCCGAGCGGCCGTAATCCCAAGTCGCGCAACAGCTGGATGTGCTGAGGTAAGGCGCGCCCCCACTGAGCGGTTCCACGACGGATCTCGATTGTTGACAACACCTCGGCGTAACCTTCATTGAACCACAGGGGTAACTCAACGCCGCTCGCGCTGAAAAACCAGTGCACGGCTTCGTGGTTGAGCACGCGTCGGGTTTCACGCGATTGATTAGTCGCCGGTGTGCCCATCACACTCCAGTTCGCCTGGCGACCAAATACCCCAACGATTTTTTTGGCTTGGCCGGATTCTGTACGCAGTCGATACGCCGCGAAGTTCTTGGCCCTGTCGAACAGCACAATCGTCAGCGGGGGCAGGCCCTTGCGTTCGATCGCATACAAACTGAACAGTGCTGAAACGAACTGGTCGAATTCACCTGCCCAGCGACGAGTTTTCCGCTCATCCAGCTGTGAGATCACGCTGAACTCGGGCGTTTGTAGTCGCAACCAATCGGTTTCTGCCGCGACAGCTGACGTGGAAAAACCAATCCATAGCAGGCCAGCGAGGATGTGCGTCCCTCTACGCATCCCGACCCACAAACTGGCGATGCCAGAACGCGACAACATATTTTGCGTAACCATTCACTGCTCCACACGCATGCTGCGGAAGTATCGCAGCGCCTCAACGACGCCGGCAACGTCAACTACGCTTCCGTCGAAACATCACCGCGCCTGTAGTCACTTCGAAACTCGGAGGACACACCTCGTGCAAGGCTGGTTACGACGATGTCGCCAGACACTCCATGATCCCTTCGTCGAGCGCTGACGGGTCCTCGACAACTCACAACCCTGCGCGACTGAATTCCGCACTTCCCGTCTCGCCTAAAAGGCCGTAGGTCATCTACCATCTGCCGTGCCAGGACTTCACCATCGTCTGATCGTTCGCCGGCTCATCTCTGAGCGCCGACCAAATTTTGGCCTGTGGCAGTACTTCGTAATCGCCGAGAAAACATTCGTTATCCTTCCTGTCCTCAGGAGACACCCACTAAGCCAGTTCTTACTCCAACTGAATGACCCGGCCCTCCGATTGTGCGGGTGGCTCGATGTCGAGCAATGCCGCGACCGTGGGCGCCACATCGATCTGATGTACAACGCCCACTGATCGGCCGGCTGCGACGCCTCGCCCCTTGGCCAGAAAAATCGCGCCCATATCCGGCAGTTCCGGAGCGTAACCATGGCCACCGAAATCCCAGCCGAAGAAGCTCAGAAAGTCCTCGGCGACACCCTCGGCTCCGGCTGCACTTGAAAACGTGAAAGGCGGTGGGGTCATCACGACGAGATCGCCCATCCGCGATGAAGGGGCAATGCGAAGCGCCTTGGCTTCTCCGCCGCTTCGCACTTCCACATTTTCCAGCGCGGATAGCACAGTGCGGGCTGCTGTGATCTGCCCCGTATCCTTGAGATGCACATGCGCAACCGTCGACCCAGTGATCGTAGCTTTGACGCCTGCGGAATCGAGCGCGCCGCGCAAATCGATATGCGCGCCCATCGGGGTCATGCCGTGATCGCTGACGAGGATCAACGTCAAGGCAGGCCATAGACCAAGCTTGTCGATGCCATCCAGTAACACCCCCAGCGCCTTATCCTGAGTGACCAACTGGTCTTGCACGTTTGTACTGTCTGGTCCGAACCGATGGGCGACATGATCCGTGCCGGCGAAGTAGCTCATGATGAGGCGAGGCTGGGATTCGCCAGACAAAACAAGCCAGGCCAGGATTTCGCTGACCTTCTCGGACTCGGGTCGTCTGCCGTCAAAAGGCGCCTTACGGTAACGCGGCTTCTGGCCATGCCAGTCTGTCTCGGAGCCGACCCAGAAATAGGTCGCAGTCGTGATGCCTTGGCGAGTACTCGCTATCCACAGAGGCTCCGCCAACAACCAGCTTGCGTCGCCTGACATTGAATAGTAGCCGCGCTTCGAGTCGATGAAGCTGTTGTCGACGATGCCATGCACATCGGGGTAAGTGCCGGTGGCCAGAGCAACGTGTCCGGGAAAGGTATTCGACGGGTAGACCGGGGTCATCCGGGTGGCATGTGCACCTTCCTTCAACAGGCGGGCAAACGCGGGGAGGCCATCGCGAGCTGGATAGTCATGTCGCACACCATCCATGGAAATCAGTACAACAATCGGCGCCTGGGCGACAACCTGCCCAACCACCAGACAAAGCAGAAGCAGAAAACACCGCGCCATGCGGGCACCTGTTCGTGAGTTCGACTTACTATAACCATCAACATGAACAATTTTGTCGCCACCCGATTTCCGGCGCTGGGGTTCCCCCTGTACCGCCGCTATTGGCTAGCCTCGTTCGCGTCTGTTGGTGGCTCGCAACTTACGATACTTGCGCAAGGCTGGCTGGTGTTCCAGCTCACCGGATCCGCCTGGCATCTTGGGTTGTTGGGCGCGGCTGTTGCGTTACCCAATATCCTGGTGACACTGATCGGTGGGGTGATTGCAGATCGAGTCGACAAGCGACTGATCATGATGGGGACATCGCTCGTTACTTCGTTATTGCTTGCGCTTCTGGCCGTGCTCGACGGACTGGATTCGATCAACCTCTGGCAAGTACTCACTATCGTTGCCAGCATAAGCCTGATAACGGGGTTGGATTGGCCTGCGAGAGTTTCGATCTATCCACTCCTGGTGGATCGCGACGCCTTCATGAATGCCGCTGCGCTGAACGCGGTAATCTGGCAGTCGACCCGAATGGCCATGCCCGCGCTCGGCGGACTGTTGATCGCAACCGGTGGGACCTGGCTTCTGTTCGCATTGGGCGCGGTCGGCTATCTGGTGATGTTCGTCGTGATTTCAGGCATCCGCGTGCACGTGCCAACGGCCATGGCACAGAGCCCTTTCAGCCAGATGATCGAGGGTTTGCGTTTTATCGCGACCAGCCAGGTTTTCGCTCCACTGCTGATCGTCACCTTTGCGGGCATGTTTTTCTGCAATGCCTACGTACAGATCATGCCGGTTTTTGCATCGACGATTGGTGGTGACGAACGGGCTTACGGTTACCTGCTGGCCATGGGCGGATTCGGTAGCGTGGTGGGTACGTTTGTCGCCAGCGGCTTTCAGCATCACCAGCGACTGGGTTGGATCATGTTCGGATGCGCTGCGTCAACCGCAGTCACAACATTGATCTTCGGATGGGTGGCCGCAGCCGGGTGGCTGATGCCCGCCCTGACCTTCACTTTTCTGGCAGCCACCCTGTCATCGATCTTCATGGTGACATCCATGGGTGTCTTGCAGCTGACTGTGCCTGACCATCTGCGAGGACGAGTCATGGGAATTCACGCCATCGGCTACAGCCTCGGACCCCTCGGAGGGCTGTTTCTTGGCGGACTGACGGAGCCCTTCGGACCGGCGATCGCCGTCTCCTTGGGCTGCAGCGCTTTCATCCTGGTCATCTACGTGATCAGCGTCCGTCATCCAGTGCTCGTGAACAGTGGCGGGCACCACTTCCTATAGCACCACTTCCTATAGCACCACTTGGCACCACTGGAAAGGCGGGCCTAGCTTCTAGAGAATAGAGCAAATACTGCTTCTTCGGAGTTCGCATGATTGTTCCTCCAACCCAGATGCCGATTGTCCGCAACGGCAAAAAATACCCGGGTATCTACTCAGTTTCTGGCAGCACGATGATCGCCCGTATCCCGGGGCTGAGTTCGCGCAGCATCCAGATCAGTGGTGGTGATATCAAGGCGGCAGCGACGAAGCTGTTCGAAGAGATCATTGCCGAAGTGGATGGCTGGGCACATCTGGAACAGCATCGCTGATCCCATCCATCAATTCGCACGCGAATTGATGGGGGCGCTAACCCAATTAGCGTCACGTGTCCCGTCGATTAATTCGCAAGCGAGTCAAGCGCGGGTCTAAGCGCGTTTCAACCAGCGACACGCCGCGCTGGTTCCCGCTCAATTTCAAGTTGTTGATGCAAGACGTGCAGAGATTTGTTTTGCAGTTCTCGCTCCCGTTCGAGTTCGCGAACTCGACGCTCCTCTGCGGCCAAAGCCTGCTCGAGTCGATCCACTTCGCTGAGCTTGCGGATCAGTCGGCCTTCCAGCTCTTTGTTGGCGAGCTCCAGCGCTTCCGCCGGCTTCAGGTTCACCGCACTTTTGGTTTGTAGTTCCTGCCGCAGACGCGCGATTTCGGTATGCAGCGCCGTGATCAGGTTGTTGCTCGCTTCTTCACCCGCTCGGGCAGCGCCGTGTTCTTGTACCACCCGCGCCAGTTCCAGCTGAAGATCACTGAGCCGCGCAGCCTGTGTATCGCACTGTTCACGCAGTTGAGCCGCAATTTCTGTAAGTGCCGGGGACACCTTTGGCTCTTGTGCCTGCGCTGCCAACTCAGATGCCCGCTGCTCTGCGGCCACGAGCGCCTCTTCGCGACGCGCAAGGTCGCGACGCAATTGGCTGACCTGAGTGCCAACAGTCGCAAGCGTAGAGCGTCTGCGCAGTTGGGCCAACAGCCAGCCCGTGACAACGCCTGTTATAAGCGCAATGGCAAGGTAGAAAAAGATCTGGCCGACAAGATAGATCACGCGGACGCTCCTGCCACCCTGAAGGTGACACGTTCGTTGGTTTGCCCGGACGTCTCACCGGCGATTACGGGTTGCGACTCACCATAGCCAACAACAAGAATCTGCCGAACGGCTACCCCCGAACGAACCAGATAACGCGCAACTGTGTCGGCGCGACGGGCGGTAAGCTGTTGGTTGATACTGGTGTCGCCCCGCTGTCCGGTGTGCGCGGCTACCTCAACTTTGTGGCTGCACTGGCGAATGACCGCAGCCATCCGCTCCAGCGCCTCGTAACTTTCGTCTTCGAGCTCCTCACCTCCGGCTTTGAATCGGACCTTCGACTCTCGACTGAAACCATCGAGCTGGCGTTGGCATCGTGTTGCCTCCGGCAAGGTGACGAGTCGGGATACAACGTTCGCCGCAGCGGGTTCCTGGCGCGCCTTGCCCAACGCTTCAACGGCATCGGCGTCCGTTTGCGCAACGCCGTGAAGAACAACCTGCCGACCATCCACTTCGACGGCGTACCAAAGCAGCGGACTGTCTGCAACTGCGTGCGAAACCCGAGCATGTACATCAGCAACGATGTGATCCGCTTCCAGAAACAGGCTGACAAATCCCAGACCAAGCCAGAGCGCAGCGGCTGTGGTGAAAAGCTCGAAGCGAGTGAAGCCACCGGTTTGAAGATCAAAGGTCTGCATCAGCACATTGTGCCGTGGTGAGCGTTCCCGGATCGTGAACGGGGTCACCTCAAGGGGAGTTCAAAGCCGCGCCTTCCCGGCCATCGCCCGCTCCTTTCTCCTGCTGCAATGCTGGTACACTCGCTCTGCTAACCGTTTTTCAGTGGGGGGAACGACTATGACGGTCCGTGGTTTCGTGATCGCTTTCACGCTTTGTGCTTTCGCAGCGTGTTCACCAGAACAATCCGCTGCTCCTGAGGTCTCCGCCTCTGCCGAAGCCGCACCTGCGGCAATAGCAGCACCGGGTTCGAGCGGGGCCGCCAACGTGGATGGCGCCCGCATCACCAACGCCAACAGCGAACCAGGCAACTGGCTGTCTACTGGGCGCACCTACGACGAGCAGCGTTACAGCCCGCTCGATCAGATCAACCAGGACACCGCCAAACAGCTTGGACTGGCCTGGCACTGGGACACCAAGACCCGTCGTGGTCTCGAAGCAACACCGCTTGTCATCGACGGTGTGATGTATACCTCCGGTTCGTGGTCCGTGGTCTGGGCACACAACGCCAAGACTGGTGAACTCTTGTGGGAATACGACCCGCAAGTTCCGCGTGAATGGGCCAAATACGCCTGCTGTGACGTGGTGAATCGGGGCGTTGCAGCGTGGAAAGGCAGGATCTATGTAGGCACCATCGATGGCCGACTGATTGCGCTGAATGCCGCAACCGGCAAACCCGATTGGGACGTGCTGACCATCGACAACACCAAGCCCTACACCATCACAGGCGCACCTCGTATCGTCAAAGACAAGGTGATCATCGGCAATGGTGGTGCGGAGTACGGCGTGCGTGGATATGTTACGGCGTACGACGCGGCAACGGGTGAACAAGCCTGGCGCTTCTACACCGTGCCGGGAGATCCGTCTCAGCCTCAGGACTCGAAAACCATGGAGATGGCTGCGGCTACCTGGCGCGGCACCGACTGGTGGAAGGTCGGTGGTGGCGGTACCGCATGGGACTCGATGGCTTACGACCCAGAGCTCAACCAGATCTACATCGGCGTGGGCAATGGGTCGCCATGGAATCGTTACATTCGCAGCCCGGGCGGCGGTGACAACCTGTTCCTCGCCTCGATCGTCGCACTCAATGCCGATGATGGCAGTTACGTCTGGCACTACCAGACAACGCCCGGCGACACCTGGGACTACACCGCAGTTCAGCACATGATTCTGGCTGACCTGCAGATCGATGGTCAGCCTCGCAAAGTCATCATGCAGGCGCCGAAAAACGGCTTCTTCTACGTCCTTGATCGCACCAACGGACAGTTCATCAGTGCCGAAGCCTATGTCCCGGTGACCTGGGCAACACACGTCGACCCCGAAACCGGTCGACCGGTGGAAAACCCCGACGCGCACTACGCCAACGAAACAAAGAAAATTCGTCCGGCACCGTACGGTGGCCACAACTGGCATCCGATGACGTTCAATCCCAAGACCGGCCTCGTGTACATCCCGGTTCTGGATCTGCCGTTCAAATACGGCCAGGACAACGCCTTCAAACACAATCCGACCGAGTGGAACACCGGCGTCGATTTCGCTGAGACGATCCCGAGCAAGGATCCAGACACGATGATTGCCGACATGAAAGACGTGAAGGGCCATCTTTCGGCCTGGGATCCAGTGGCGCAGAAAGAAGTGTGGCGCGTTCAGCATTCGAATTCGTGGAATGGCGGTCTGTTATCGACGGCCGGCAACCTCGTTTTCCAGGGTCGCGCCGATGGGTATTTCGCTGCCTATACCGCCGACAAGGGCGAGCTGGTCTGGGAAACACCGGTTCAGGTGGGCATCATCGCCGCGCCAATCAGCTATTCGGTTGATGGCGAACAATACATCGCCGTCGTCGCGGGCTGGGGCGGGGCCTATGGTCTCGCGTCCGGCATGCCGCGCCATCGCAACAATGCGCTCGAAGCAGGCCGCATCCTGGTCTGGAAGATCGGTGGAAAGGCTGTATTGCCGAAGCAGGAAGTGGCGTTCATTGCCATACCCAAACAACCTGACATCAAGACGACACCCGAGGAAGTGGCGCACGGCGAAAAACTGTTCCATACCTCCTGTGCGGTATGCCACGGTGCCGGGGCGCTGAGTGCCGGCAGCATTCCCGATCTGCGTTATGCCAGCGCCGCGACCCACGCCGCGTGGGATGCCATCGTGCGTGGTGGAGCGTTCCAGAGTAAGGGGATGCCGAAGTTCGACCACCTCCTTCAGGAGGCAGATGCCAAAGCCATACAGGCTTACGTGATCACGGCCGCCAACAACACCATCGCGTTCTGCGAGAGTGAATATCGCAAGAACTATCCGGAGTTGCTGGATACGGCTTGTACCCGCGCCAACACGCCAACGACGCCATGAGTGGGGCGGCCTGAGTGTCGCTTTCGGCTGCAGGCACCTCGCCCGTAATGGGTCAGGTGCCTTTTTACCGGTTCAACACAACGACAGTGTCACGGCTACCGGCAGGTGATCTGATACATCACAGTCCAGCACCTTGTAGTCGTCGATACGAAAACCCGAACTGACCAGAATGTGATCGAGTGAGATATGCGGCCGCCAGGACGGATAGGTGGGCTGAATATCCTCTGCTAATCGCAAGCCCGAATAGCCAAGCGCAGAGTCCGCCAGCAACGCAGCCGCCGAACTGTTCATATCTCCCATGACAATGACATGCTCAGCCCCGGCGATCAGCTTGGCGACATACTCAAGCTGGCGTTGTCGTGAACCCGCGCCAAGCGACAGGTGCAACAAGACGACCAACACTTCCTGACCAGCGTACGGCAATCGCAGCACGATCGCACCACGGCCGGGTATGACGCCTGGCAGCTTGTGATCTTCCATATTGCTCGGCTCAATACGAGAGAGCACGCCATTGCCATGCTGCGCCAGCGGACCGAGGTCGCGATTAAGTTGTGCGTACCAGTAGGGAAATTGCGCACGATCCGCCACATATTCAACCTGGTTGATGTAGCCGCTGCGTAGCGACCCACCATCGATTTCCTGCAGCGCAACCACATCATAATCGCTGACCACATCGGCAATACGCCGCAGGTTGCGTGCTCGATTCATGTGAGGAAGTACGTGTTTCCACCCATTGGTCACGTAGTGACGATAACGAGTGGTCTGAATACCCACCTGGATGTTGAACGACAGCAGCCGAAGCGGTGCAGCCTCAATCAGCTGCTCTTTCGGTATTGACCTGACGTTGACCACGGGTGTGACTACTTCTGCGCGCTGTCCACGCCACGCCCAAGACCGCATAGTGACCTTCGAGTGAATTCGCGGCTTGAGTCTAGAAGGTCTGATGGGCCCGAACTGCGGACTACCTACCATTTGATTGTCAGGCGTTGCCCATACCTCGGGCCAGAAACGTCAATGCGTGACTGCCTTGGCGTTATCCCCGGTAGATGCGCGCTCCTTCGTTATCAAAAAGTCGACCACCTCCAGCATTCGGGTGTTGTCGCCAGCCAATTGACCATCCACGCGGTACTTGCCGTTGACGATCAGCGTCGGAACCCCCGTGATCCGGTAGGCACGGCCCTTGGCCACCGCTTGATTGACACGATTTCGCACGCTGAATGAGTTGTACACCTCATTGAACTGATCCGGCTTGATGCCGGCATATTTCTCGAAAATTTCAGCCATGACTGCCGGGTCGCGAAGGTCGCGAGATTCGACGTGCATGGCCTTGAACAAATGCTCATGCACTTTGTCGACGACATCGAGCACTTCAGCTGTGAAGTACGCTTGTGCCATCAACTGCCAGTCCGCATTGAAGACCGCAGGTATGCGCAGGAATTTCACATCCGCCGACCCACCGGACCGCCACTTGTTGAGATCGGGCTCGAACGAAAAACAGTGAATGCATGCATAAGAAAAAATCTCGACAACCTCGACGGTTTTCGGATCGCTGGTCTGCACCGGAATAGGCAGTACTTCGTAGTGCTTGCCGGCTTCCCAGGTCTGGTCCAACGCATGAGTCGCGCTGGCTGCGAATGAAGTGACCAGACCGGCGAACGCAAGCGCGACAACTTTAGAAAAACGCATATCGTCCTCTCGACTTTCAGTAGCTGACTTCGGTTTCCTGGGGAGCGCGCCGGTCAACGAGTAACCATTGTGCTTACAGAACAACATTCGTTCTATGCAATGACGCCGTGACTCAGTGCGCGCCGCGTAAATAATCCGCCAGGGCCTTGATTTCGGTGTCATTCAAATTGGCCGCAACGTCGCGCATCATGCCGCCGTAGTCATCGTCGGTCTTGCGGATGCCTTCTCGATATGCGGTCAGTTGAGCAATCGTGTATTGCGGAGATTGGCCCGAGATCAGCGGAAATCCTGCTGGGGCGTTACCGACCGCGCCAGGGGAGTGGCATGCAGCGCAGGCAGCGACGCTCCTCTGCAAGTTTCCGCCGCCATACAGGCGAGCGGCCATGGCGATACTCGCGTCGTCGCCTTCTGCCTGTGAAAGCTTGGATGGCAGGGACGCATAGTATGCCGCAAGGTCTGCAAGATCCTGTTCACTCTTGCCATTGAGCTGACCGGCCATTAACGGAATCTCTCGAGTTCCAGCCTGGATCATGAGTAGCTGACGCCGCAGGTATTTTTGATTCTGCCCTGCCAGATTTGGATAGGTGCCATCAAGACCGGTAGCACCATCCTGACCGTGACATGCGGCGCAAGGCGCTGCCTGTGTCTTGCCGTTTTCAACATTGCCTGCCGCCTGAACGGATCCCGTCGCAATCAATGCAACAACCACTACCGCCAACCCTCTGGATATTCGTGTCGCAAACACCGTCTTGCTTCCTTTATTCATGACTTGAAGGTGAGTCACTTGCCTGTTTGTCACGCCGCAGCGCGTGCCCTCGTGTGCCGTACTGAATGATAGACTCTCGGCTGGCACAAACGGCGCGCGGATTATAACCCAAGATGAATGAAAGCCATCGCCTGGAGACGATCCGCCTGAACGCCGAGTTTGTGCTGAGCGCTCCAGATCTCAGGCACTGTCCGCCTCCGGCCGGTCCGGAGATCGCTGTCTCTGGTCGCTCCAACGCCGGCAAGTCGAGTGTCATCAACCGTCTCACCGGTAATCGCCATACGGCCAAAGTCAGCAAGACGCCTGGTCGAACCCAATTGCTGAATTTTTTTCAGCTGCCCAACGGTGATCGGCTGGTCGATTTGCCTGGTTATGGGTATGCCAAAGCTGAGAAGGCCGCGCAGGCGGTATGGCAGAGTTCCGTGAACGCTTATCTGGAACACCGCGAAGTTCTTTGCGGCGTTGTCGTCGTCATGGACATTCGCCATCCGCTGCAACCGTTTGATATCGATTTACTGAAATGGGGGTCGCGCGCCGGTATGCCGCTGCATTTGCTGCTCAACAAGGCCGACAAACTCGGTAATGGCGCCAGAACCACGACGCTTCGGGCGGTTCAGAAAGCAACGGAATCCTATGCACGCGTCACCATGCAATTGTTCTCGGCGCAAACCGGTCTTGGTCTGCCAGAGCTGGTCGACCGGCTGTCGACGCTCTGGCGAGAGAACGCGGTAGAATCCGAGCTGGTAACCGATTTGTCAGGCCCACCTGCTCCGTGACACCAAGCTTCAACACCTAAACATCCGATCTAAACAGAACGTCACACCACAAAGATGATTTCACCCAACGCGGCTCTTGCTGAACTGGAACGGGACCAAACGGTCGGGCCTCTGACCCACCTGCCGGATTGGTCAGCGATCAAGCCACAGCTCATCGAGCCAGGCGTCGGCGTACTGCTGACCGAGATCGAGTCAGCCTTTCTCGGGCTTGAGCACTCGGCTGGCCCAACCTGGTCCGGCCTGATGGAGCCACTCGAACGATTGAACATCCGATTGGGCCGTTCCATCGGCTCGATCAGCCATTTGCTGAGCGTCCGTTATTCGGATGAGCTGCAGGCTGCCTATGATGTGATCCGTCCTAAGTTCGTGGACCTGGGCAACCGGATGAGCCAGAGCCGTTCAATTTACGCGGCGCTGAAAGCCATGAAGTCGGGTCCGGAATGGCGCTCCCTAGACGCTGTCCGTCAACGCATAACCATCGAGACATTGCGCAGCATGGAGCGCGCTGGCGTGCATCTGGAGGAAGCCCCGCGCCAGCGATTCCAGGCCATTCAGACACGCTTGAGCGAACTTGCGAACACCTTTAGCACCAATCTCGTGAAAGCAGAACGCAAGGCGCGAGTGCGACTGACGGCATTGCGCGAAATCGCCGGCATTCCTCCGGCCCTTCTCGACATGGCGGCGGCTACCGCGCGCGAGGACGGTGTTGCCACCGCAACGAGCACCGACGGGCCATGGCACTTCATGGTTAATGGCGTGAACTATTCGCTCGTCACCTACGCAGAGGACCCCGGCGTTCGCGAACAGTTCTATCGTGCCTACAAGGCGCGAGGTACCGATGCAGAGCTCGACAATCGACCGGTACTCGAAGAGATCCTCAGCCTGCGACAGGAAATGGCCGCGCTGGTCGGCTTTCCGAACTACGTGGAGTACAGCCTCGATGCAAAGATGGCAGACTCCCCCGCAGCTGTCTGGGGTTTGATGGACCGCCTGGAGACGGCGGCAAAACCAGCGGCCCGACGAGAACTCGCAGAGCTGGCTGCGTTCGCCAAGGAGCTGGGTGGTTCTGGTGAACTTGCGCCCTGGGATGTGCCGTACTGGGCAGAGAAGCTTGAGCTAGCACGATTTGGCTACGACAACGAAGCCCTGCGCTCATACTTCCAACTGCCAATTGTGTTGAACGGCTTGTTTGAACTGACCGGCAAACTCTATGGCGCAACGTTTACCCCGGTAACTGATGGGAGCGTCCCACTCTGGCACCCGGACGTACAGTTCTATCGAGTCGAAATCGACAAGCGCACGATTGCCGGCTTCTTCCTCGATCCCTACGCGCGCCCTGGCGAGAAACGTGGTGGCGCCTGGATGAACACCGTCGTCGACCGGAATCGACTGCTTGCGTCGAACAGCAACACCGCCTCTCTCCCGGTGGCGCTGCTGGTCATGAATGCGCGACCGCCGGCTGATGGTCAACCTGCTCTTATGTCGCTGGATGAAGTCCGGACGTTGTTCCACGAGTTTGGTCACGCGACTCAATTACTGTTCACCGAAGTGAACGAAGGCTCCGCGTCAGGCTTGAATCTGGTGGAGTGGGATGCCGTTGAACTGGCCAGTCAGTTCAACGAGTACTGGATGGACCACAAACCGTTTTTGCGCTCACTGAGTCGGCACATCAGTACCGGCGAAACACTGTCCGACGCAATCGCCGCTCGCATCATTGATGGCGCCAACTTCATGGCCGGCAACGCAACACTGCGCCAGCTGATGTTCGCCAAAACTGATCTGCGTATTCACGAACGATTCGGTGTGCCCGGAGCAAATGAAAGCCAGTCACCACAGGCCATCGAACAAAGTGTCGCACGGGAAACCCTCGTACTGCCCGCGCTGCCGGACGAGTCGCAGTTGCCTGCTTTTTCACACCTGTTTGCTGGTGGGTATGCTGCCGGGTATTACTCCTACAAGTGGGCTGAGGTGCTCGCAGCCGACGCTTTTGGCGCCTTCCATGACGCCGGTCTCGAAGACCCCGACGCGCTGCGAGGGGTCGCTGAGCGATTCAAGTCCACGGTACTGGCGTTAGGCGGAAGCCTGCCGGCAGGCGAAATTTTCCGGATGTTTCGTGGCCGCGATGCCAACCCTCAAGCGCTGCTCATCAAGCAAGGTTTACTGCCAGCGGCTGTGGCATGAAACAAGCTCCATCCTGGTTTGATCGCGGCGCGATCGGCGTGTCGATACTGTGCATGGTGCACTGTCTCGCGCTGCCCGTTCTGGTTGTGCTTTTCCCATTCGGAATATTCGCAGTGTTAGCTGAAAATCACTGGCACTGGCTGTTTCTTGCGCTGGCCGCACCGATCAGCCTGCTCGCATTTCTGCGTACCAGCCCGCACATTCGCAGCCCCATGTTTGCCGTTGGCGTGGTGCTTGGCATCGTTATGCTCGCCATTGGTGTCTGGGTTGAAGATCACGATAAACAGATCTTCTTCACCGTGCTGGGCGCAATCAGTCTTCTCGCTGCGCACGTTTACAATCTTCGCAGGTTGAGCACTCAGGCCGAATAGCGCCTTGCTCAGTGGGCTTCATCCCAGTTATTACCGACACCGCAATCAACCACCAAAGGCACACGCAAGGTTGCAGCGGCCTCCATTTCCTGTACCACCATTGCACGCAGGGGCGCGATATCGGACTCCTCAACTTCAAACACCAATTCATCGTGCACCTGCATGATCATCGAGGCTCTCAGGGAACCCTGTTGCAACTGCTGGTGCACACGCAACATGGCCCGCTTGATGACATCGGCAGCGGTGCCCTGCATGGGTGCGTTGATGGCCGTGCGTTCAGCGGCTTGTCGACGCTGCAGATTACCGGCGTTGATTTCCGGCAGATACAAACGACGCCCAAACACTGTTTCCACGTAACCCTGATCGTGTGCAAGTCCGCGGGTTGCGTCCATATAGGCACGCACACCGGGGTATCGCAGGAAATAGCGTTCAATGTAGTCCGCTGCCAACGAGCGCGAGATTCCAAGTTGACGCGCCAGACCAAACGCAGACATGCCGTAGATCAAACCAAAGTTGATGGCCTTGGCGCTGCGCCGCTGATCGTCGGACACTGCCTGCGGCTCAACATCAAAAACTTCACCGGCTGTCGCCCTGTGGATATCGAGCCCTTGCGAAAACGCCGTCAACAGCGATTCATCGCCAGACAGGTGCGCCATGATTCTCAGCTCGATCTGGGAATAGTCAGCGGCCAGGATCTTGCACCCTGGTGGCGCAATGAACGCCTGTCGTATCCGTCTTCCTTCCGCAGTACGGATCGGGATGTTCTGCAGGTTAGGGTCGGCGGAGGAGAGCCTGCCGGTAGACGCCACGGCCTGGTGATAGGACGTATGAATACGGCCGCTGCGTGCGTTGATCTGTTTCGGCAGCTTGTCGGTGTAAGTTGACTTGAGCTTGGCCAGGCCGCGGTACTCCATGATTACTTTCGGTAACTCATAGTCATGCGCAAGCTCCGCCAGAACAGGCTCTGCGGTGCTGGGTTGTCCGCCCGGCGTCTTGCGTAAAACGGGCAGCTGCAGTCGTTCATACAGCACTTCCTGCAACTGCTTCGGGCTATCAAGATTGAACTCAACGCCTGCCAGGTTCATGACGTCAGCTCTGAGAATCTTCAAGCGCTCGTCGATTTCACGACTTTGTTCATTGAGAAGCGTGGCATCCACCATTGCGCCATGTCGCTCGATGCACGAGAGAACCGGCACCAATGGCATTTCGATATCCGAGAAAACGGACAACAGGCTCGGTATCTTGTCGAGATCAGGTTTTAGACGTTGGTGCAACTGCAACGTCACATCAGCATCTTCCGCCGCATATTCTGCAGCCTGCTCAACTGGCACCTGATTGAACGTGAGCTGCTTCGCGCCTTTACCAGCGACGTCTTCAAAGTGAATGGTGCGTACACCCAGATATTTCAGCGCCAGATCATCCATGTTGTGGCGGCTGCCGACGCTGTCGAGCACGTAACTCTCCAGCATGGTGTCGAAGGCCACGCCTTGCATGTTCACGCCATGACGAGCCAGCACACTCAGATCGTATTTGATGTTCTGCCCAATTTTCAGAAGTAGTGGATCTTCGAGGAGCGGTCGCATGCGTGCGAGAACTTGTTCACGGTCCAGCTGGGTTGGCGCACCCATGTAGTCATGGCCGACCGGTACATAAGCGGCATGTCCAGCTTGCGTCGCGAACGACAAACCGACCAGCTCTGCCAGCATGTAGTCGAGTGATGTCGTTTCCGTATCGATTGCAAAGACCTGGGCCTGCCGCAGTCGGTCCAGCCACTCATCCAGTGCGTCCAGTGTCGTAATGCACTCGTAGCGCCGCGCTGTCGACTCGGTGGGTGCAGTTGCCATAGGCGCCTGCACTGAGGGCGCGCGCAATTCATCCAGCCAGCTTCGAAACTCAAGTTCTGTAAAGCGCCCCCGAAGCGTATCCAGGTCTACTTCACCCTGGATCAGATCATGAACACCCAGCGCCAGCTCGACGTCACACTTGATGGTTGCCAGCGATCGTGAAAGCGGCAGGATGTGAAGATTTTCGCGCAAGCTCTCACCGATCTTGCCACTGACTTTGGCGGCGTTAGCGATAAGCGCATCCAGGGTTCCGTGTTCCTGCAACCACTTCGCCGCAGTCTTGGCACCCACCTTGGGAATCCCGGGAATGTTGTCGGACGTATCGCCCATCAACGCCAGGTAGTCGACTATCAGTTCTGGTGGAACGCCATATTTCTCAGTCACTCCCGCCCGATCAAGCCGGACATCTTTCATCGTATCCACCAGTGAGACATGTTCCGTGACCAGCTGTGCCATGTCCTTGTCGCCGGTTGAAATGACGGTATCCCGCCTCTCGCGGGTTGCGTCCGCAGCCAGGGTACCAATGACGTCATCGGCTTCAACGCCAGGAACGACCAACAAAGGCAAGCCCATTGCCCTGATGATTTCGTGAATGGGTGCAATCTGCTGGCGAAGCGGATCCGGCATGGACTCGCGATTGGCTTTGTATTCCGGGTAGATCTCATCTCGAAAGGTTTTGCCAGGCGCATCAAAGACCACCGCAATCGGACTGCCTGCAAAGTCCCTCGAAAGTTTGCGTAGCATGCCGATGACACCGCGAATCGCCCCTGTTGGGAAACCGCTGCTGGTCGTGAGATTTGGTAGCGCAAAGTAGGCTCGATAGAGGTAAGACGACCCATCAACCAGCAACAACGGCGGCATACCATCCGGAGTTGTTGCTTTATCGGCAGATTGAGTCACCATTCCCTCCCGTTTCGTCATCCACTGCGCACGATGACTCTACTACAGCGTCCAGACTTCCGCGTCGTTTGCCTCTGTGGCGCCTTGGCACTGGCTACCTTTTGTAGAACTGTCCACGCGGCAACCGCGGAAGACGACGGTCCGGACGTAACCATCATTGCAACCGAGTTGCGAACGATCTATGAGTATCGACAAAACGGCCACTTAAGAATGATTCGAATCGTGCCCAACGTTGGCAGACCCTATTACCTGGTGCCTCGTGATCCAACCAAAGGCTATGGCGAACTCGACCAGGCAGACATGCTGATCCCAAGCTGGGTAGTGGTCGAATTTTGAACGCCTCAAGCTTGCTGGATCCGCTGCTCGACCAGAATCCAGTTGATGACGCGCTGGCGCGGTATTCCGTGGGACGGTTATTACGCTACTGGCCGGCTTCGCACGGGATAGAAAACACCAACTACTTTATTCGAACCACGGACGGCGAATTCGTGTTGACGCTGATGGAGCGTAAGCCCTTTGCAGGGGGTGCCTACTACACGATTCTCGACACGCTCATGCAAGCTGGCTTGCCAGTTGCTGCACCGATCGTTGATCGTCACGGCGCGCGCTCTTCCCAGGTGCGGGGAAGAACCACAATCCTTCAACGTCGGTTGCCCGGCTCTCACGTGGCACTGCCCACCGAAGTCCAGCTGCAGGCGCTTGGTCGTTTGATTGCGCGATTGCACATCGAGTCGCAAGGCATCTCATCAATGGTTCCGGTTCATCCCCGTGACCTTACGTGGATGTCCGGGACTCGCGACTCGCTCACCACGCGCATGCGCTATGCATCGGCATGTTTGATGGAGGAGTCGCTGGCAACAGTATCCACACTGTTAAAACGAGAGGATGTTGCCATGCTGCCAACGGGTGTCATTCATGGCGACATCTTTCGTGACAACGTGCTGTTTCAGGACGATGCACTCTGCGGCATCATCGATTTCCATCAAGCCGCCCACGGTGTGTGGTTATTCGATCTGGCTGTCGCCGCCAACGACTGGTGCTGCGACGTAACAGGGCAGCTCAACAGAGAAAAAGCCTTCGCGTTACTCAAGGGTTATCACACCCAGCGCCCCCTCAGCCGGCAAGAAATCTGGTTCTTCTCTCCCTTCCGATTGTACGCAGCGCTCATGTTCTGGCTGGCACGGCAGGAGGTCTATCTGCAAGCACAGCAAGGATTACCGGTTCGATCGAAAAATCCGCGTGACATGGAAGCGATCGTCATGATGCTGCGACGCGGGTTTGACTACTTCGACGAAAGGCTCTTCGAAGCTTCTCGCGTGTAGGCCGTGTTCAGTGCCTTTCGACCATCGAGATCATCGCATCTTTTATGGTTGATGCCTTGTGCGGCAGCTTGATAAACCCTGCGTAGTGGCCATGCGGATTGACGATCACGATGTTCCCGCTGTGATCAACGGTATAACCGCCTTCGCCGTCCGGTACTTTTCCAAATGCCACATTGACCTGTGTTGCAAATCCGGCGAGAGACTCTCGACTGCCACTGACGCCGATGAAGTCCGGCGAAAAGGCCCTGACATACTGTCGAAGCGTCTGTGCATCATCGCGTTCCGGATCTACGGTAACCAGAACAACCCGCATCTGCCGCGCCACTTCTGGGGCTTTTTGCGTGAGTTCTCGTTTGGCTTGGCCCAGCTCGGCCATGGTGGTCGGACAAACATCGGGGCAATTGGTGAACCCGAAAAACAGAAGCGTCCACGAGCCAGCCAGGCTCTGCGACGTAAAGGCCGCATCACCATCTGTAGTCAGGCCATCGACGATCAGCTCTCTCGGTGTCGGGAGGAGAATCACCCCCAGTTCGCGAAGCGCGGTTTCATCGAGGCTGGACGTGCGCAACATCTTGTGGGTAAACAACCCAACAACGATCGATATCAGCGCCACACACATCAACACCGTCGAACGAATCGAGCCGTTGGTCACAGAACCTCGGCGAGCGTGAGGTAGTGATCGGCCAACAGGAACCCGAACAATGCCATCAGATAGACGATGGAATAACGAAAGGTCTCCATCGGTGCACGGGGGTTCTTGTTCCGAATCAGAACAATGGCCCAGTAGAGAAACCCACCGCCAAGTGCAAGCGCGCCAACCAGATAAAACCAACCCGCCATCTGGATGAGGTAGGGGAGGACGGTGACCAGAACCAGGATAATGGTGTAGAGAAGGATATGCAGTTTGGTGAACGCATCGCCGTGTGTCACCGGCAACATCGGAATGTTCACGGCGCGGTACTCTTCCTTACGCTCGAGTGCGAGTGCCCAGAAATGCGGTGGAGTCCAGGCGAAGATGATGAGGACCAGCAACACGCCCTCAGCGTCCACACTATTGGTCACTGCAGTCCAGCCAAACAGTGGAGGAGCTGCGCCGAACAAACCGCCAATGACGATGTTCTGCGGTGTCGCACGTTTGAGGAACAGGGTATAGATCAGCCCGTAGCCAACCCAAGAGGCGAAGTTGAGCCAGGCCGTCAACGGGTTAACTGCAAAATAGAGCAGCAGAAAGCCGCTTAACCCCGTTACCGCAGCGAAGACCAACCCTTCCTTCAAGCTGATGCGACCGGTCGCGACTGGCCGCTGACTGGTTCGAGACATGCGGGCATCAATTTCCGCATCGGCGAGGTGATTCACCACAGCCGCAGAGCCGGCAACCAATGCGATGCCAACCGTTGTATTGAAGAGGAGATCCAATGGGATCATGCCAGTCGTTGCCAGACACATGCCGACAATGGAACACAGCAGCATGAGTGCGACGACACGCGGCTTGCACATCTCGAGATAGTCGCGCCAGTGCGCTGACGGGGCTGCCAGTTCGCTCAAGTCGGGTTTCCTTGGTACTGCTGTCGGGATTGGAAGGCGCGGAAGTTTACCGTAACCAGCGTAAGCAGTACGAGCGCACCAACCGCGTTGTGCAGTGTGGCGATGGTCAGCGGCAACAACAGCAGGACGTTGGCGATGCCCAGTCCAATCTGAGCGCCGATGACAATTGCCATTGCGAAGGCGAATCGACTGCCGACCTGCCATAAACGCAGCACCAGCAAACCGCCCGCGAGCATGACTAGAAGAGCGCCAAAACGATGCACCACTTGAATCGTAACTCTGGCGTCGTTTTCGAGCTGACCGCCCAGATAATTAGGGCCGACTTCCTGCAGAACGTCAAAACCTCCCACAAAATCCATCGGTGGAAAATAGAGGCCATGACACGTGGGAAAGTCTCGGCATGCCAGTGCCGCGTAGTTGGACGATACCCAGCCACCCAAAGCAATCTGCAGGACGACGACAATCAGGGCGATTCGAGCCAGTCCCGACAGATTGCCCGGTACCCGCCAGTGGGCGCCGAACCCCGGGCTTTGGCGCAGGTACAACAGCCAGAGGAGGGACAGAGTCGTGAAACCTCCCAGCAGATGTGCGGTTACCACCTGGGGCCAGAGCTTGAGGGTCACTGTCCAGGCGCCAAACGCGCCCTGAAGAATCACCATCGCCAACAGCGCTATCGGCAGTTTGAGCGGTGGTCGCATGGCCTCGCGCTGCCCTCTTGCAAAGAAGGCGGTCATCACAACGATGACAAATCCGAGTGTTGAAGCAAAATAGCGATGCACCATCTCCGGCCACGCTCTGTGCGCCTCTACCGGCGCATCCGGAAACCGCTCCTCAGCTATCGCGATGTGCTCGACAGAGCTGGGAACAAGCAGGAATCCATAACAGCCGGGCCAATCAGGGCAGCCCAGGCCTGCGTCAACAAGCCGCGTCCAGGCGCCCAGCACAACCACCACAGCAGCTAGAAAAAACGCGAACAGTGTCAGTCGTTTACGCATCATCAACCAATTTGCGACAGTCTGAGCAGGCGCTTCAGGTCATCGAGCACAGGCTTGGGCGGTGTTGAGGCGGGATACCAGAACACGAGGTTGCCAAGTGGATCGACGATATACACACCTGGTTTCAAGGACTTTGGTTTCTGACGAAGTTCGACCTTGTCCATTTCTTCCTTCGTCACCACCCCTGGTGTTGCATCGCCTGTTAGCAATGCCCGCGCAACCCGGTTCGCCTCCTTATTGAGAAGTGTATGCAGGGCCCGCAGGTCGTGCATCGTCTTTGCGCAATCCACCTCGCACTGCGTTACCACCATCCACAACCACCACTTGTCAGCGGTACTGAACGATCCCTTCTGGTCCAGCCACTCCAGAGAATCCACCTGCACCGGAGGGTCGACGAACTCGCCGTTATTGGTGGTGCCCCACGACATGCCGCCGCGTGCGGCGAGAAACAACAGCCATGCCAGTCCGAGCGTCACGAACGCAATCGAAAACAAGGTCACCAGTTGCCGTCGACCTCTTTTTGCTGCGACCTCATCCATTGCTCTGAATCCTGTCTTTACCCCGTCTGTATACAACGACCCATCCGACAAGCAGAACCATACCTAATCCAAACCACTGAACTGCATACCCGATGTGCCGCTCGCGACCAAACTCCATATCGGTTGGAGCCGTTCTGAATGCACCGGCAGACCCGGCCTCCAACCGCATCTCCATGGGCAACGCAGCGCTTCTCTTCGCCATCTGTTCGATATCCCGTCGTTGCACGCGGATTTTTTTGTCATCAGGCCATTCATCAGAATCCAGCATCGGGGGCAGTCCCATCTGCGGCCACACCAGGACGACGATGTGTACCGCGCCCGCAGGAGTCTCGACTGCAGGCATCTCGGTTCGCGTGGTCGGCGCGGCAATCCAGCCTCGATTCACAATATACCGATGTCCTTCTTGGGCGATGAACAACTGCAAAACCCAGTAACCAACCTGACCGTGCATCACCTGATTATCAACCAGGTATTGATGCGGGCCATATTCTCCTTTCAAGGCCAGGCGAGAAAAGGCCTCCACTTCGTTTCCAGGCTCGTGCACTTGTTCATGCACTTGGGAACCCAGTTGATCAAAGTAAGCCGCTTCGAGTGCTGCCTTTTCGTCAGCGCGGTTCAACTGCCAGAAACCGAGAGAAACAACTGTAGGTAACATCACCAATACGAAAACAGTGAGGGTCCGAGGCACCCGTACCACTAAATCGTCTCGGTGTTAAAGTGCGCCATGCTCAAAATCATCATCGTTGTTCTATTCATCGGCATCGTCATCAGCCTGTTCAGCGGCCTTGCCTTTCTATTCAAAGATGCGGACAAACCACAATCGCGTAGAACGCTCCACGCATTAGGAGTTCGGATTACGTTGGCGGCAGCGTTACTCGCGTCTATCGGCTACGGGTTTTACACCGGGGAACTCAAACTTGGAGAGAATGCGCCCTGGCACAACAGGGCGCAGACATCGGAAGCCGCAGATTAGAGGATGTAGACGAAAATAAAGAGGCACACCCAAACCACATCAACGAAGTGCCAGTACCAGGACGCCGCTTCGAATCCGAAACAGTCGTCGGCCTTGAAGTGACCTTTGAATGCGCGCAACAACTGAATGATCAGAATGAACGTTCCCAGGGTGACATGGAAGCCGTGGAAACCTGTCAGAAGAAAGAACGTTGAGCCGTAGATGCCGCTATTGAGGGTGAGCCCCAACTCGTTGTAGGCGTGAATATACTCTTCAACCTGAAGTGCCAGGAACGCAAGACCAAACACGATCGTCAGGGACAACCAGAATATCAGTCGTCCCCTGGCCTGCACCTTGATCGCAGTGTGCGCAAAGTGAATCCAGATGCTGGAAGCCAGCAAAAGCACCGTGTTGAGAAATGGAAGATAGGTTCCCCAGGCGCTGAGCGCCGGCGGCGCCATGCTTTCCTGCGGCCCTGGGAACAGGTTGTTATCTGGATTTGTTACGACCGGCCATTCCGATGTGAACGCTGGCCACAGATAGTCCCCTGTAAATCCCTTGTCGCCTTCACCACCAAGCCAGGCGACGGCAAAAGTTCTCGCGTAATACAGCGCACCAAAAAAGGCTGCAAAAAACATGACTTCAGAGAAGATGAACCAGCCCATGCCCCAGACATAAGAGCGTTTGAGCTGAGGGTTCGCCATGCCGGCAAAATTCTCCTGAATCACTTTACTGAACCACATGAACACGACAACGGAAAACACAGCCGCTCCAATGAGCGACTGTGTCCAACTGCCGTCCACGCCGGCGTTGGTGTCATTTAGCCAAGCACCAAGACCTGTCAGCATCAACATGATGCCGAGCGCCACAAAAACTGGGTACCACCCGTTGTCAGGCACGTAATAGATCGATGGGTCGGCCTTCGGGTTGGCCATAGTCAGCTCCTGTTTCTAACTTGGGTTGCGGTCACTTTCGAACGTCGACAGATCGACGAAGTCGGTGACGTCAAACAATGCATAACTCAAATTCAATGATGTGACATGCGCTGGTAACTCAGCGCCGACGATGAAACGCATGGGCATTTCCATGGTCTCGCCGGGTTGAAGTACCTGACGCTCAAAACAAAAACACTCGGTCTTGTGGAAGTACTGGGCGGCGGAGCCGGGCGATAGTGATGGTACGGCTTGGCCGACCATAACTTTATCGGTGGTATTCGTAACAAAGAAATTCACGGAGTGCAGTACCCCAGGGTGAACTTCTACGCCGCCTTTTTCAGACCAGAACTTCCAAGGCATGCCGGCGTTGGAATTGGTGATGAAGTTCACGCGCACTACTCGGGATTCGTCCACCACTTCCGACGCTGGCTCGTAAACATACTCGCCAGCTGTCTTGCCGTTCAGACCCGTCACTTCGCAAAGCAGGTTGTACAAGGGCACCAAAGCAAAGGCAAAGCCGAACATGCCGATAACCAACATGATCAGTTTGCCTACAGTACGTTTCTGACTTTGCGCCATGAGTGTTATCGCAATTCTCAGGAATGCGCTTCTGCGTCGGTGAACTTCGGTGGATACGTGAACGTGTGGTACGGCGCCGGCGACGGAATGGTCCATTCCAGTCCATGAGCGCCTTCCCAAACCCGATCCGTCGCCGGTTTGCCGCTGCGAATCGTTTTGATCACGATGTACAGGAAAAAAACCTGAGAGAAGCCGAAGATGAATGCACCGATACTGGACAGCATGTTGAAGTCCGCGAACTGCAACGCGTAGTCCGGAATGCGACGAGGCATACCGGCAAGCCCGGAAAAGTGCTGCGGGAAGAACGTGACGTTCACGCCAATGAACGACAACCAGAAGTGCAGCTTACCCAGCCGCTCGTCATACATGCGTCCACACCACTTCGGAATCCAGTAGTACGTTGCGGCGATGATCGAGAAGATGGCGCCGGGCACCAGTACGTAATGGAAGTGGGCAACGACAAAATAGGTGTCGTGGTACTGATAGTCTGCGGGAGTAATCGCCAGCATGAGGCCCGAAAATCCGCCGATGGTAAACAGCACCACGAAGGCAATGGCAAACAGCATCGGCGTTTCAAAGCTCATACTGCCTCGCCACATGGTCGATATCCAGTTGAACACCTTCACGCCGGTCGGGATGGCAATGAGCATGGTGGCATACATGAAAAACAGCTGACCCGCGAGCGGCATGCCAACCGTGAACATGTGGTGCGCCCAGACGATAAAAGACAAGAAGGCAATGGATGCAACCGCATACACCATTGAGTCATATCCGAAGAGAGGCTTGCGGGCAAAGGTCGGAATGATCTGCGAAACGATTCCGAAAGCCGGCAGAATCATGATGTAAACCTCAGGGTGTCCGAAGAACCAGAAAATGTGCTGGAACAGGACCGGGTCACCACCACCGGCAGCATTGAAAAATGACGTTCCGAAATGGATGTCGAACAACATCATCGTTACTGCACCGGCCAACACCGGCATTACCGCAAGAAGCAGGTAGGCGGTGATCAGCCAGGTCCAGACGAACAGCGGCATCTTCATCAAGGTCATGCCAGGAGCGCGCATATTCAGGATGGTCGCGATGATGTTGATGCTGCCCATGATCGACGACGCACCCATCATGTGTACCGCAAAAATGAAATAAGTCACTGAGGGCGGCGCATAGGTTGTCGACAGCGGGGCATAGAAAGTCCAGCCGAAGTTCGGACCACCACCTTCCATGAACAGCGTCGAGATCATGATCCCGAACGCAAACGGCAGTATCCAGAATGACAGGTTGTTCAACCTGGGCAGGGCCATATCAGGTGCACCCACCATCATCGGCACCAGCCAATTGGCCAGCCCCACAAATGCCGGCATGACGGCACCGAATACCATGATCAGACCATGGTTGGTGGTCATCTGGTTGAAGAACTCGGGAACGACAAATTGAAGGCCGGGCTCGAACAACTCAGCCCGAATAACCAGAGCCATCATGCCGCCGATCAGGAACATCGTGAAGCTGAACCAGAGGTAGAGCGTACCGATGTCTTTGTGGTTGGTGGTGAACAGCCAACGGGCCAGACCTTTTGCCGGCCCGTGATGTCCGTGGTCTTCGTGACCTGCGTGTGATTCGATTACTTCGCTCATGCGAACTCCTATTTACTTGCCGCGGCGTTCGCCACGTCAACTGGCTGTGTCACGTCTTCTGCTTTGTTACCCCAGGAGTGCCGCTCGAAATGCACCACTGCTGCCAGTTCAACCTTGCTGAGCTGGTTTCCAAACGCTTGCATCGAAGTTCCTGGAACACCGTTCAGTACCTGAAGAATATGATCGACTCTCGGTCCGTTGGCGACCGGACTTCCGGCGAGTGCGGGAAATACCGGCGGGACGCCCTTACCGTTGGGCTGGTGACAGGACGCGCAGAACTTGGTGTAAACCACTTCGCCCTGCGTCATCAATTCTTCGTGCGTGAACACCATGCTTTCCAGCTTCTGGCGCTCCTGCTCTGCAGCCAGCTTGCCCGCATACCACGCGTCGAAATCTTCCTGGGGCATGGCCTCGACGACCACCGGCATGAAGCCATGGTCTTTTCCACACAACTCCGTGCACTGCCCTCTATAAACACCAGGGGTCGGGACGATCGCCCACAACTCGTTCAACATGCCAGGTACCGCATCACGCTTGATGCCGAAGTCCGGCACCCACCAGGCATGTATCACATCCTCAGAGGTGACGAGAAAACGGACTTTCTTGTTGATCGGGATCCGCAATGGTTCATCAACTTCAAGAAGGTAGTGCTCGCCCTTGGCGGACAAGTTGAGTCGTTCTTCGATGGGCGTTGCCAAGGTAGAAAAGTAAGCGAAGGTTTTGTCGAAGTCCTCATCGAGGTACTTGTACTGCCACTTCCATTGATAGCCGCGGACTTCAATGGTCATGTCCTCTCCGCCGGTGTCATACATGGCTACCAGCACTCTTGTGGCCGGAACGCACATGGCAATCAAGATCAGCGTTGGGACAATTGTCCAGGCTATTTCCAGCTTGGTGTTTTCGTGGAAGTGCGCGGCCTGGTAACCAGCCGACCGACGGTGATGGATGATCGACCAGAACATCGCTCCGAAAACGATGGCGCCGATAATGACGCACACCCAGAGAATCAGCATGTGCAGGTCATAGACCTGCCGGCTGATATCGGTCACGCCGACCGTCATGTTGAGTTCGTCAGCGACGACAAATCCTGACGCCAACATCGACATGACACCCGCAGCATTACGCAGCCGCCGGATCCCTGTGCAGTGTTTATTCACGCTCACGCTCACACCTTGATTGAATGAATTGCCGTTCGATTGGAGTCCGCATCAATGCCCCGTCCCGGCGGCCTCCTGAAAAGCCGGGCAATTATAGCAACCGAGCTTCAATTCACAACGCAGTCAATCAGCTAGATCAACAAGATAAGACCGAATATCAATCGAGTTGGCGGGTTCTGATCGGCACAACGGGGTCAACAGACGCCGGTTTGCCCGCTTCACCAGCTTGCATCGTCTCTTCTTTGCCACAGGCAATACATCTTCGCGCGAGCAGAACGCCCTGCGCATCAAGGTCGATCATCATGCGATCCGCAGTATGGCAATACGTACACTCCGCTCCCGCAACAAAACGCGTGCGCGCAACAGGCGGGCTCACGACTGACTCAACAACCGACGCACTGGCATGGTTTCCGGTCGCACGCCTCTCCAGATCCAGAATGCTTCTGCAGCCTGTTCGATCAGCATCCCGAGGCCATCAATCGACTTACCTCGAGTAATGTCACGCGCCCACAGGTGAAACCGGGCGTTTGCTCCATAGACCATGTCGTAACAATCAGCAGTACGCGCGATTGCCGGGTCTATATCAGGGCGCGTATTGGCGGTTAGCGCTGCAGAAGTCCCGTTGATGACCAGGTCGAAGTGCGGTGTAGCGTTCGACAGTTCCACCGCCTCCAGTGGTATCGAATAGCGTTGCCTGAATACGTTTACAAGCTCTTCCGCGCGTTCCCGAGTCCGGTTTGCCACCGCGATCACGGCCGGTTTCGCGGCGAGCAGTTCCGGCAGAACACCTCGAACAGCACCACCGGCCCCGAGTACAAGTACCCGACGACCTGCAATACCAATCCCGTGAAACGCAAGATCCCGGACCAGACCCACGCCATCCGTGTTGAATCCTTTAAAACCTTCACCATCCCAATGGATGGTGTTGACCGCACGCGCCTCTATCGCGGACCTTGCACATCGCGGCTCTCCCAACCAGGCAAATGCATCGGCTTTGCAAGGGAGTGTCACGTTGAGCCCTTTCCCACCCTCGCGAAAGAATTGCTCAACCGTCGACACAAAACCGCCTTCCGGAATCAATAGGCGATCGTAGTGCATCGTCTGGCGGGTCAACTCAGCAAACGCCGCGTGAATCTGCGGCGACCGGGAGTGACTCACCGGATTGCCGCACACCACGTATTCGTCAACAGAGGCCGAAGGTCTTTCCGAAGGGATCTCGATCTTCATGGTTGCAGACAAAAGCTCACAGCGCACGGGCGCGGCGACTATACCCACCGCTCGATCCGTCGACAAACCCTGCCAATTCCAGTTCGACGAGCGCCAGCGCCGCTTCGCCGAGCGACAGGGAGGACTTTGTCGCCAACACGTCCAATGGCAAGGATTCGATATCGAGAATCTCCCATATCCTTTGCGCTTCACCCGAAACAGTTATTGGTTCTGCCGCCTCCTTTGGCAAACCCAGTTCCTCAAGCAGTGTATCGATGGAGTCCAGCAATCCCGCTCCTTCGCGTATCAATCTGTGGCACCCGCGACTTTGATCGGTGAGGATCGAACCGGGTACCGCCAGCACATCACGCCCCTGCTCCAACGCCATTCTGGCCGTGATCAGCGAGCCGCTTTGCTCGCCCGCTTCGATGACGATGATGGTTTCGCACAAGCCACTGATGATGCGATTGCGCTCGGGAAAAAACTGCTTCCGCGGCTCCTGATCTGGGTGGTATTCACTGATCAGTAAGCCATTACTATCGCGAATTCTCTCAGCAAGCTGACGATTGGCCGCCGGATAAACTCGTTGCACGCCACATCCGAAAACCGCAACAGTCGTGCCGCCTGCCGCAAGCGCCGCCGCATGTGCCGCAGAATCGATGCCAAGTGCGAGGCCACTGACCACAATGACGCCGCGAGCTGCGAGCGCCGCACTCACCTCACGTGCAGTGGTAAGGCCAGATTGTGTGGCACGCCTTGCTCCGACTACGCCCACGCATCTGCGCATCAAGGCGTCGACCGCACCGCTGAAAAACAAGACTGCCGGAGGATCCGGTATTTCCCGGAGCAGCGCCGGGAACCGGGGCTCATCGAAGTGGATTGCGCTGACACCCTGGCTAGCCAGCCGCTCAAGTCGCGCAGCCGCCCTCTCGAGCTGGGCTGGCGAAGTTTGTTCTTGCAGTCTGGTCAGCGGTGTCGTCCGGAGCTCACGCGCCGACATACGCTCTAACGCGGCGAGGTAGATCGCGATCCGGGAAGTAAGCAGCACCGTTTCCAAGGAGTATCGACCGCTGATCTGGCTGGGCAACAATGATCACTGCGGCTTGTTTTACAACAGGTACGCCTTCAGCCCCGCACTTTGGCAGTGCGGGTCTATACGGACTGGCAGACTAAGTCCGCCAAGCCGTCTTCAGGGATTGCGAACTTCGTCGTTTACAGACAGCGGGCGCTCTGTCTCCAGCACGATTCCGTAAGAGAGCTTCTCGAAGGACCGATAAATCATGAGCAAGCCGGCTCGCTCACTGGGAAGACGAATGGTTTCTTTGGCAATCCTGTCCTTCGCCAGCGCCCCACGCTTGTAGATCGCCAGCACATTTCCCATTTCGAGATTTTCTCGAGCGCCGCGGTTAATGACGACAACGTCATACTGTCCGACTTGCGAGACCCCGGAGAACACCGAAATGATTTCTCCGTCTATCGTGCCCGATGGCGCGCTGGGAAAGAAGTTCGAGTCCAGACGACGCTCTTCCGTTGGCAGAACACGATCACCGATCTGAACTTCCTCGCGACTACTCTGTACCAGCATCGTCGCCACATCATCGTGTTGATCGACAGCTTGCCCAAGTCCGATGTACGTCGCTTCGCGGCCGAGGAACTCTCTGGTATTTGGGTCAATATAGACAGGCCCGCGGCGGACATAATTGAAGCTCTCGCTATCAGCGAGCAACCCACGAACATAAAGTCGGTCGCCGGCCCCAAGAATCAGGCGTTCGCTGGCTCCTTGAACAACGTACGGGGCGGCGTTGAGCTCTTCTTCGGTGACGATGCGGTTCTGGACCAACCAGCTCTGCACCGCATCGAGCTTGATAGTGGGTATCGCCGTTTCCAATGGACTCGAGCGAATCTCAGGCTGCAGTCCACCTGCGGTGGAGCCGCCAAGTCGACCGGCGTCACCGCGTTCCAGCTGCAATCTGGGCTGTCCATCGACATACACGAGATGAATACTGTCGCCGGGGTAGATAAGGTGCGGGTTTTCGATCTGGGGATTGACCTGCCACAACTCGGGCCACAGCCACGGTCGCTGTAGGAACCGACCGGAGATGTCCCACAGGGTGTCACCCTTGACGACCGTATAGACGTCTGGGTGGTCATCACGCAGATACTGGCCCAGATTGCCCGCAGGTTCACTTGCAACTGACGAAGAGGCCACTGACAACGAGGCAACTGACAAAGACATGCACGTCAAAAAAAAGAGTATCGACGACAAAAGCCGAAGACCAGATGGTTGCAACAACCGGCGCGCTAACGTAACACTGCCATTCAAACGCATGTCGCAAATACCCCCGGTAGTTTCGTCCGCGCTATCCTGGTTGCTTGTGCGTCGCCTAAGATGCGCCCTGAGAAGTCCGCCGCCTGTCGCAGCATGACGCTAAGCGTTATGCGAAAGTGGTAGGCACTGCACCAAAAAAGCTATAACCAACGCAATCTTAGCAGCACGAATTACACCAATACTAGAGATAGGTCACGTAGCGAAGAATCATGGCGATCCTTGAGATTCTGGAGTTTCCCGATGTACGCCTTCGAACACAGGCTCGAAGAGTAGGCAGTGTCGATCGACGTATTCGCAAGCTGGTTGACGACATGTTCGAGACCATGTACGCCGCACCAGGCATTGGCCTCGCCGCTTCACAAGTTAACGTACACGAACAAGTCATCGTCATCGACACCTCCGAACACAAGAATGAGCCTCTGGCGTTCATCAATCCCGTGCTCGAATTGTCTGGCGCCGCCGTTGAATCCGACGAAGGGTGTCTCTCAGTCCCCGGATTTTATGAACCGGTCGAACGCCGCGAGTTTGTTCGTGTGAGCGCTCTGGACCGAAATGGACAGCCATTTTCCATGGACACGTCGGGCCTGCTCTCAATCTGTCTCCAGCACGAACGGGACCATCTGCTGGGCAAACTGTTCGTCGATTATCTCTCTGGTCTGAAACGTACGCTCATTCGCAGAAAGCTCGAGAAACTACATCGGCAAACGACCTGATGTCTCTCCGTGTGGTCTTTGCTGGCACCCCAGAATTCGCGGCGACCATACTGCAACACCTGCTCAAGGCGGATATCAAACCCGTTCGTGTGCTGACACAACCGGATCGTCCCCAGGGCAGAGGGCGAAAACTCACCGCTCCGCCAGTAAAACGGCTGGCTCTTGAAGCAGGCATCGAGGTTTTGCAACCGGCCACTTTGAGTCGACGCAGGCCTGAGGGAGAGACTGCTCTTTCGGCCATTCTCGCGGAGCCATTTGATGTATTGGTTGTTGCCGCGTACGGCCTCATGATTCCCCGCCCTCTGCTTGAGCACCCAACCTATGGCGCGGTCAACGTCCACGCCTCGTTGTTACCTCGATGGCGAGGCGCGGCCCCAGTGGAGTACGCGATCATGGCCAACGACACGGAGACTGGTGTAACGCTCATGCAGATGGACGCCGGGCTGGACACCGGCCCGTTGTTGGCCCACGCGGCGTGCCTGATCTCAACCACAATTACCGGGCCAGAGCTTACGATCCGACTCGCCGAACTCGGTGGTCGGCTTTTAACAGGCGCGCTGCCGAACCTCGGCGGAATGAACGCTCAACCTCAAGACGAGGCCCAGGCGACACATGCGCCCAAACTGCGGGCTGCAGATGCCATCATCGACTGGTCCCGGTCTTCGACCGCGATCCACAATCAAGTGCGCGCACTAGCTGATCGACAGACGGCTGAAACCAAGCTCCCAGCTGACGCTGGGGCAGTTCGCCTGCGCGTGCTTCAGAGCGAAATTCTGGCCACGTCGCATTCGAAACCGGCCGGGACAATTCTCGAGAGTACGTCGAAAGACTCCATTGCCGTCGCCTGCGGAGACGGTGTACTGGGGTTGCGACGACTCCAGTTGAGCATCGGTAAGGGAGCGCTCTTGAGCGCTGCAGAGGCCAGGAACGGGTTCGGCAGGCTGCTGGCCTCCGGCAAACAACTGGGCGAGACTTCTCCTTGAGCCCAGGACCCGTCCACAGATCCGGAACTGAGCCCGCCCAGCGCGGGGCTGTCGCCCGCGCAAACGCAGCCCGACTGCTGGCCGAGTGCTGCTCACCCCCGTTCCCTGGAATCGATGGGTTATTGTCTGAAGCTGACGCACTCCCCGCCACACGGGAGCTGGTTTTCGGTGTCCTTCGACACTATTTTTCCCTACGGGAGATCGTCAGTGCACATCTAGCGAAACCTCTCGCAGCTAGAGATCAGGACGTTCTCTGTTTGTTGTTAGTGGGCGCTTACCAGCTTGCAGATTCACATACTGCTGCGCATGCCGCAGTCAACGAGACGGTTGAGGCCGCACGGAACCTTGGCAAGCCTTGGGCCAGTGGCCTCGTGAATGGTGTGCTGCGTTCACTTCAGCGCCGACACCAGGAGGGCGTTTCCCTACTGAATCGTTCCATTGATTTGCCGGGCTGGCTCGAGCACCGGATCCGAAGAGAGTACCCCACCCAAGCCCGCGAACTGTTCCTTTCGTTTCTTGATCGTCCACCCATGACGATCAGGATCAACGTCCTCAAACAATCCGTCGCAGAATACCTCGCGCTCCTCGACGCCATGAATGTGAGCTGGAAAGCGTCGTGGCTACCAGAGTCGGTGACCCTCGACCGCCCCATCCGCCAGCAGGAACTTCCTGGCTATGCAGACGGCGCAGTATCGGTTCAGGATGCTGCTGCTCAGTTCGCTGCGCGGTTGCTGTCGGTGCCTGAAGGGGGGCGAGTGCTGGATACCTGCGCCGCCCCCGGGGGGAAGTTATTTCATCTGATGGAGCGCCATCCCAAGGCGACGTTTGTGGCGCTGGAGTCTTCGAGCGATCGGCTGGAGTGGTTGCTCCGCGAAGCCAAACGGCTCTGTCAAACCGAACGATTGCTCGCACTCCAGACGGATGCACGCAATGCTGACTGGTGGGATGGTCAGATGTTTGATCGCATCCTGCTGGATGCGCCGTGCACGGGCCTCGGAACTTTGCGCAGGCATCCCGATATAAAACTGCATCGCATCGAAGGAGACGCTGGCGCGAGTCAGTTATTGCAGCGTGGGTTACTCACCTCGGCATGGCGATTTCTCGCTCCAGGCGGTCTGTTGTTGTACGTCACCTGTTCGATTCTCGCAGAAGAAAACGACGACGTTGTCCAGCCATTCCTCGCCGCTCAATCGGATGCTTCTGCGACCAAGATGCAATTGCCCGCGGGTTTTGCCACGGCAGTAGGCTGGCAGACGCTGCCAACCGATCCGCGAACCGACGGGCTGTATTTTTCGCTCCTCCAAAAAGCCTGATCAATCGCGTCAGGGGCCATAACCGACATTCAGATCATTCAATCGAGCGACTTGTTACGGACCAGCGATACCGGAACAATGCGCGCTCGCGATAATTCATCGCTCAACCGCAACAAGGGGCGGCATCACGCGACTATGAAGATACTGATTCTTGGTGCTGGCCAGGTTGGCGGTACTCTCGCAGAACATCTCGCCGGTGAATCGATCGATGTGACACTGGTCGATACCGATGCCGCCAGACTGCAGGCACTTCGGGATCGATTAGACATTCAGACTGTCCACGGCTTTGCCGCGCACCCTGACGTGTTGCAACGCGCAGGTGCCGAGGATGCAGAAATGCTCATCGCAGTCACCTCGAGCGACGAAGTGAACATGGTGGCCTGCCAAGTCTGTTACACCCAGTTTCGAACACCCACAAAGATCGCTCGCGTTCGGTCCGCAAGCTACATGAGGCTGGAGAATTTTTTCACCAATGAGCACATGCCAATCGATGTGCTCATCAATCCAGAGCGTGTCGTTACCGACAGTATCCGCCTGTTGCTCGAACACCCTGGCGCTCTGCAGGTTCTCGACTTTGCTGATGGTCGCGTCAAGCTGGTCGCGATGCGTGCCTATTTCGGCGGTCCGCTGGTGGGTCGCGAATTGCGAGTGCTGCGTGAGCATATGCCAAACGCGGACACACGCGTGGCCGCGATCTTTCGACGCGGCAAGGCAATCACTCCTACCGGTGACACCGTGATCGAAGCGGATGATGAAGTCTTTTTCATCGCGGCAACTGAGCACATCAACACCGTGATGGCAGAGCTTCGACGCGTAGAAAAACCTTTTAAACGCATTGCCATCGCTGGTGGCGGGCATATCGGGTCACATCTCGCGCTCCAGATCGAAAATCAGTTTTCAACCAAGCTCATCGAATTCAGCCGCCCGCGATGTGAAGAGCTTGCGTCATCACTGAAGCACTCGGTGGTGTTGCACGGCGATGCGACAGATCGTGATTTGCTGGTGCAAGAAAACATCGATCAGTGTGACGCATTCTGTGCGCTTACGAACGACGACGAGGTGAACATCATGTCGTCACTGATGGCAAAACAACTGGGCGTGCGACAGGTGATCACACTTATTGGCAAGCCCGCCTACGTCGATCTGGTGCAGGGCGGTGAAATTGATATCGCGATCTCTCCACAACAGGCAACCACAAGTTCTATCCTTACCTATATTCGACGTGCGGATATCGCCCGGGTGCACAGTCTTCGCCGGGGCGCAGCCGAAGCCATGGAGGCCGTTGCACACGGTGATCGCCGAAGTAGCAAATTGGTGGGGCGCAAACTGGCCGAGATTGCGTTACCTGTCGGCGCCAGCATCGGCGCTCTGGTGCGCGGGGAAGAGGTAATCATCGCTCACGATGACGTCATCGTTAACGCCGAGGATCACGTGATCTTGTTTCTGGCTGACAAGTATCAGGTGGCTGCGATCGAGAAGTTGTTCCAGGTCGGAATTTCCTTTTTCTAGCAGTGCACTTATCCGCCATCCTACGCGTCACCGGTATTCTGCTCAGCGCCTTCAGCCTGACGTTGTTGGCGCCCGTGGCGGTAGCTTTGATCTACGGGGAAGCCACGACGACTGAGTTCGGCGCACTCTTCTTGCTAACCGGTGGTGTGGGCTGTGCCCTTTGGTTGGCCTTTCGCGGAGGTTCTGACTTACGCAGCGGTGATGGCTTTGTCGTTACGGTTTTGTTCTATCTGATTCTGGCACTGTTTGGTGCATTGCCCTTCATGTTTGACAAGACGCTCAACGCGAGCTTTACCGATGCCGTGTTCGAATCCATGTCGGGGCTGACAACGACTGGTGCAACAGTATTTACGAACCTGGACTCGCTGCCGAAATCCCTTCTTTTTTATCGTCAGTTACTGCAATGGTTTGGTGGTATGGGCATCATTGTCCTGGCGGTTGCCATTTTGCCGATGCTGGGTGTTGGCGGAATGCAGCTGTATCGCGCTGAATCGCCTGGCCCCGTCAAGGATAACAAGCTGACGCCACGCATCGCCGGTACGGCAAAGGCGCTATGGATGATTTATATCTCATTGACAGTCACTTGCGCGGCGGCTTACTACGCCTTCGGGATGGATGCATTCGACGCGATCTGTCATGCCTTTTCTACAGTCGCCATAGGTGGTTATTCCACTCATGATTTGAGTCTGGGCTACTTCAACAACACATCGATCGAAATCATCGCCATGCTGTTCATGGTGCTGTCCGCCATCAATTTTGGGCTTCACTTTTCGGTTGTCAGACAGGGAAACCTTGCCCTGTACTGGAAAGACCCTGAGGCCAAATCCTTCCTCGGACTGATGGTCGCGGGCTCCGCAATTGTGGTGTGGATCCTCAGCCAGAATCCAACAATCACGGACAGCCCTATCCTGGACGGCGCTTTTCACTTCGTCTCCATTGCAACAACTACCGGTTTTGCAACTACGGACTACTCGGGATGGCCAACCGGTGCACTGATCGTCCTCCTCTCGGCCTCTATTGCCGGAGGCTGTGCAGGTTCTGCGGCTGGAGGTCTCAAGATCATACGGGTCATGCTGATCTATCTGCAGGGTGTGCGGGAGGTAAGGACACTGGTGCATCCCAATGGCGTGTTCGTCGTAAAGCTCGGCTCATCGCCAGTATCTGACCGTGTAGTCGCCGCCGTGTGGAGTTTCTGCGCGGTTTACGCTCTGAGCTTTTTTGTCCTGTTCATTCTTGTAGGTATTGTTTCTGATCTCGACTTTGAATCTGCATTTTCAGCCGTTGCGGCTTGTCTGAACAACGTCGGACCCGGTCTAGGCCACGTCATGTCCAATTATCAATCGGTGAATGATCCGACAAAGTGGATTCTCGCGTTCACCATGCTACTCGGCCGACTTGAGATCTTTACGCTGCTGGTACTCCTGACGCCTACGTTCTGGCGACGTTGACGCCAACAGGAAGCTGGCTTCTACTTCTATCTGGATTTCTCCTGCGGTCAATCGTATAGCCTGGGAACACCCGGCGGCGGACGTTTGAATCTTCGGTATTCCCATTGGTACTGGCCGGGATCCCGCGCAATCAGTGCTTCCGTCATTTCATTCAGCTTGGTTGCCGCAATACAGGGATCTGCATGGTCAACGCCGAGATGAGCCGGTTCGAACCGAATGATGAATCCATGTGCGGCTCGCTGCGCACTACCCAACACCGCTACCGCACCAGTCTGTCGTAACAGGCGTTGGGCAAGCGTCATCGTCAGGGTCGATCGGCCAAAAAAAGGCGCGTAGACTCCTGCGGTAACGTCCGGTACCTGATCGGGTAATAGCGCAGTCACCCCTCCAGCCCGCAACGTTCGCACCATCGCCTTGATGCCGGAGGTCCCAATTGGCATGAGATTCCCGCCGGTCCTGCTTCGCGCTGTACGCATCGGCACCTCTAGCGATTCCAGACGTGGCGGATCGTAAAGGCAGGTGTACCCATAGCGACCCAGGAAAAGAGCTAGCACTTCCCAGTTACCGAAGTGCGGGACCAGCACGATCACACCTTTTCCGGCTCGCGATTTTTCCTCCAGCAGTTCGCTTCCCGAGATCTGCAAGTACATCGACTCACAACGGTCCAGTGGCCAATGCCAGAGCGCGCCTGCTTCCATCGCGAACATGGCTGTGTTTCGAAGGCTCGATCTGGCGAGCTTCCGACGTGAGATGTCATCCAGCTCGGGAAATACCAAACCGATGTTGGCGAAGGTTACGTGCCGGGTCTCTCCCGGTACAAGGTACAAGATATCGCCGATCATTCGCCCCACGCCACGAAGCACCTGCAAAGAGAGTAAAGACAGCAGACGAATGGCAACCAGAATCAGTCGAGCAGCGATTTCACGAACAATCTGTTTCACCGGAGAACCACGCCGAGGAACCTGCAGGCCTCATGCCGATGGCAGTAGACCATGTGATCATTGACTAGACCGGCGGACTGCATGAACGCATACGCTGTTGTCGGTCCAACAAAACGAAACCCCGCCTTGGTCAATTTCTTTGCCAGCTGGGCCGATTGTTCCGTATGTAATGGAACGTGCGCACGCCTGTCAAACATGTTTTCAAGTGGCCTGCCATCGACAACATCCCAAATAAAATCGCTGAAGTCTGTGATGTGCAAAAAGGCGCGGGCATTTCCGATCATGGCCACGAGCTTGCCACGATGGCGAATGATCCCCGCATCCTGAAGCCAGGCATCTACCACTTCATCCGACGTCTCTGCCAGCATTGCTGGTTTGAAATCAAAAAAGACGGTTTGCATATACGCGCGTTTTTGCAAAACCGTCCACCAAGACAACCCCGCCTGCATCCCTTCAAGAATGAGCCTTTCGAACAACACCTCTGGACGGTGTTCTGGCACGCCCCACTCGGTGTCGTGGTATTGCAGATACAGAGGGTGAGATCCACACCATTCACAGCGTCTCAGCATTACATCCTTTGACCTTCCAGGAATTGTTGTCGTATGTTGCGTGGCACTGGATTCCTGGACGTTGGAACATTGTTTAAAGATATTCGCGCAGTTCTGCTCGATAGAGACGGTGTAGTCAACAGGGACTCTGAAAATTTCATCAAGTGCCCGGAAGAATGGGAAGTTTTGCCAGGGGTCATTGAAGCGCTCGGCAAGTTAAGAATCGCAGGATTGCCAGTGGGTATCTGTTCAAATCAATCGGGCATCGCTCGAGGAATAGTACCGACGGCGCAACTGGCCGCTATAAACAAGCGGATACACGCAGAGGTAATGCAGCGAGGCGGCTGTATCGGACTGATTCGCTACTGCCCACATGGTCCTGATGAAGGCTGTCGATGTCGCAAACCAGCGCCCGGAATGATTCTGGACGCATGCAGATGGCTTTCGCTCTCTCCAGCGAAAGTGTTATTCGTTGGGGACCGGCGCTCAGATCTGCTTGCCGCTCGTAGTGCCGGCTGTCAATCAGCGTTGGTTCGAACTGGTCATGGCAACCAGACTGAACACGAACTTGGCGACCCTGCACAGGCGGTATTCGACGATCTTTTGCAAGCCATCGAATTCTTGCTTCGCTCCCGCTCTGTTTGACGGCAGAAATTCTTCCTCGATGTGATCGATCGGTCAGACGTCCAGGTTCACCACTTGGAGCGCGTTGGTTTCAATAAACTCGCGACGCGGCTCGACTTGATCACCCATCAGTGTCGTGAACATTCGATCTGCGGAGATCAAATCGTCCACGGTAACCCGCAGCATGCGGCGAACCGTCGGGTCCATGGTGGTCTGCCAGAGTTGTTCCGGGTTCATCTCTCCGAGGCCTTTGTACCGCTGGATGTCTACTCCTCGTCGAGATTCCGCCATCAGCCAGTCGAAAGCTTCACCAATCCGGGCAACAGGGCGCTCCCGCTCACCTCGCGCCATAGTCGCGCCATCCCCAATCAATCCCCTGACAGTCGTCCCCATCTGGACGATGGCTTCGTAATCGGTCCCGGCAAAAAAGTTCTGTCCCAGCAGAACACGCTCGGTGATTCCTCTTTCCGTTACATCAATCAGAGGCATATGAATACCCCGTTCCGCATCGTGCTGCAGTTCCACCCGAGCAGAGACATGACCGGTCGTTGTCAGTTCCGCTTGTAGCTTTGCTGCCCACTCCGTCATTTTGGAGGCGTTGCGAAGATCGCCGGGTTGAACTACATCGAGGTCAACCAACGTTCGACTGACCGTGACTGGAACATTTCTCGAGAGTTTCTGCAGTCGGTCCATTAGTGCGCTGTAGCTCTGCAGCAATGATTCCAGCGCAATTGAGTCCACCGGCGGAGCTCCTGAGCTCACACGCAATGCTGCGCCATCGAGCGCACTGGTCAGGAAGTAACGGGCAAGTTCTGCATCGTCCTTTGCATAGTGTTCATGGCGCCCACGTTTTACTTTATAAAGCGGTGGTTGTGCGATGTAGACATACCCTCGCTCGATCAATTGTGGCATTTGTCGAAAAAAGAATGTCAGCAACAGAGTTCGAATATGAGATCCATCCACGTCGGCGTCGGTCATGATGATGACGCGGTGGTATCTGAGCTTCTCCAGATTGAATTCATCTCGGCCTATGCCGCAACCGAGAGCCATCACCAAAGTACCGACCTCTTGTGAAGCAAGCATTTTGTCAAAACGAGCTTTTTCTACGTTTAGAATCTTGCCTCTCAACGGAAGAATTGCTTGTGTTCGACGATCGCGACCTTGTTTTGCAGACCCTCCGGCCGAATCGCCCTCGACGAGGTAAAGCTCTGATGCAGCAGGATCTTTTTCCTGGCAGTCAGCTAGTTTTCCGGGCAACCCAGCGATGTCCAGAGCACCTTTACGTCGAGTCATTTCTCTTGCTTTCCGAGCAGCTTCTCTGGCTCTAGCAGCGTCAATCATCTTGCCAGTAATGACGCGCGCATCCGATGGATTTTCGACCAGGTACTCTGCGAATACTCTGCCCAACTCCTGCTCCACCGCTACTTTGACTTCGGAAGAAACCAGCTTGTCCTTGGTTTGCGACGAGAATTTGGGGTCCGGGACTTTAACCGAGACAATGGCGACCAGCCCTTCTCTGGCGTCATCGCCGGTGGTAGGCACTTGTGCTTTCTTGGCGAGGCCTTCTTTTTCGATGTACGTATTGAGTGTCCTTGTCAACGCCGCACGAAATCCTGCCAGGTGCGTTCCTCCGTCTCCCTGCGGGATATTGTTGGTGTACGTCAGTACCTGTTCCTGAAATCCGTCGTTCCACTGCATGGCAACTTCAACCCCAATGCCATCTGATTCGCGCTGTGAAGAGAAGTGAAATACCTCATGCAGAGGTTGTTTGTTTTGATTCATGTACTCAGCAAAAGCACGGAGACCGCCCTGATAGAAAAACGTCTCCTCTCTCCCGTCTCGCTCATCAAGCAGATGAATACGAACGCCTGAATTCAAAAAAGCCAACTCGCGAGATCTCTTGGCAAGAATGTCGTAGTGAAACTCGATGTTTGCGAAGGTCGCGGCCGACGGTTTGAAAAATACCTCTGTACCGCGGCCCTCGGACTCTCCGATTTCTGCGAGTGGGGCCTGTGGAACACCGTGGACATAGTGTTGTTCATACACTTTCCCTGCTCGCTTGACGGTGAGTCGCAGCTTCTCTGACAGTGCGTTAACCACCGATACTCCCACGCCGTGTAAACCACCCGACACTTTGTAGCTGTTGTCATTGAATTTTCCTCCAGCATGAAGCGTCGTCATAACCACTTCCGCTGCGGAGACGCCCATCTTGGGATGGAGATCCACGGGGATTCCGCGACCATTATCGATAACAGTTACTGCTTCGCCAGGATGGATGATGATATCGACCTGGTCGCAGTGCCCTGCCAGGGACTCATCGATCGCGTTGTCCACCAACTCCTGAACCATGTGGTGCAATCCAGTGCCATCTTCGGTGTCGCCGATGTACATGCCCGGACGTTTTCTTACCGCATCGAGCCCTTCCAGCACCTCAATGCTAGCGCCGGTATATGTCTCTTCCACTGTTCACTCCTCAAGAGCTGTTATGGCGCCTTGTTTCACGTGAAACAAACGCGCCCGATTTCCAATTGAACCTTTGATCGCCTCAGGCAATTCAACAGAACTGATAATCACCTGACACTCCAACCGCGAGAGCACTTCCAGAACTTTTACAGTACGCCGATAGTCCAGTTCAGCAATCAGCTCATCGAACAAGACGGTACTCTGCTTACCAGTCTTGCGCTGTAATAGCTCAACTTGCGCGACCTTCATGGCGATAGCAATTAGCTTTGCTTGCCCGCGAGAGACAGTATGGTCGGCACTGTGCCCTCCAGACTTCACCTTGATGTCCGCGCGATGAGGCCCGATACGGGTCGATCCCAATTTTACATCGCCGGCGCTGGTTTCTTGCAGCAATTCCGAGAACGAAACGCCTTCCTGAGCTGTCCATCCTCTTTCATATGAAAATTCCGACTCGATTCCAATATCCAAAGACTGGGCTGTCCTGCCAATCAGCTCGAATAGCTCTACACAGTATGCCTGCCTGAAGGCGTCCATCTCTATGGCGAGCTCCTGTAACACCTCCGCCCAGGGATCAAGCGTCCCACTTCTGATTTTGTGAGCATCGCGTAACCACGTATTTCGTTGTTTGAGTGCACGACTGTAGTCACGAGCCAGAGCGTGGTAGCGATGTTCCACGTGAAACAAACCCCAGTCGAGGTACCGCCTTCTCTCCGCTGGACCGGCGAAAACGAGTTCAGACACCTCTGGCGTCAACAGTTGCAAAGGAAGTCGTGAAGCAGCGTCAGACAGCTTGGATGTTTGCTGCCCGTTGATCTGTACTGTGAGGGGATGCCGGCAGGGTTTGATAACCAAAATAGCGTCAACCGACGCCCGCGTTTCTAGATCAATGAAAACTGAAAGCCTGTCAGTATCGTGTTGAACTAACGCATCCAGAGAAGTGGATCGAAAGGATCGGCCTCTCCCGACCAGATAGACAGACTCCAGAACCGTCGTCTTACCCGCGCCATTGGCTCCAACAAAACAATTGAACCCTTCGCCCAACTGAATATCAGCGAACTCGACGTTGCGTACGTGCTGTAACCTCAGGCGTCTGATGGGCATCGGACGCTCAAACTACCTGTCAAAGACGCATCGGCATCACGACATAAACAGCGTCCTCGCTCCCGGGACTTTCAATGAGCGCACTGCTGTTTGTATCAGAAATCCCAAACTTCACCTCTGCCGTGCTTAATACGTTCAACACATCTAGCAAATACGCTACGTTAAAGCCGATTTCGACCGGTGCCCCTTCATACTGGATTGCAACCGCTTCATCAGCTTCTTCATGTTCGGGATTATTGGCCTGCACACTTAGCAACTCCGGCTCTAGCTTGAGTCTGACGCCGCGATACTTTTCATTGGAAAGAATCGCCACGCGACTGAAAGCGTCTCGCAACGTCTCTCTGCTGCCAACAAATGAACGCGAAAGAGTCTTCGGAACCACCTTTTCATAGTCCGGGAATTGGCCATCAACCAACTTGGTGGTCAAAGTGTAGCCACCCACCGAAATCGAGACGTGACTCTTGCCAAAAACAAACTGGCATGGATTGTCGGAGTCATCCAACAATCGGGCGAGCTCAAGAACGCCCTTTCTCGGCAGAATGACCTGGCGACGCTCGCCGGTCCCAACCACCCCTCTCAATGTAAACATTGCCATCCGATGTCCGTCAGTGGCAACACTACGGACATAATCCGGGCCGACTTCCAGGAGCATCCCATTGAGGAAGAAGCGGACGTCTTGCTGCGCCATCGCAAAACCAACTTGATCAATCAACAACCGAACGTTCGTTTGGGATAGGTTGATACTAAAATCAGCTAGTCCGCCTCCTGTTCTAGGGAAATCGGCCGCTGGTAAAGTGGCCAGAACGAATCGACTTCGTCCCGACCGAACGGTCGCTCGGTCTGCTTCTAGTTGAACGGAGACCCGCGCTCCCTCTCCAAACGAACGGAATATATCGGCGAGTTTACGTGTCGGAAGTGTGGTCGTTCCTTCCAGTTCAACACGCAGATTCTCAATGCGTACGTGCAGCTCTACCTCGAGGTCGGTCCCAACTATTTCTACGGTTGAACCTTTTGCCACCAACAAAACGTTGGCAAGTACCTGCAGCGTCTGCCGTCGTTCAACGACTCCTGTCAAAAGCTGCAGGGGTCGAAGCAACGTATCGCGATCAACTGTGAATTTCATAACCCACTCGTTCTTCCGCTGTCTGTTCCGACTTGCACCCTCTCGTCTTGATCAGGATTAGGCTCCGAGCTTTCGGGAAAGGTTTCTGTAATCCTCTGCCAGGTCCGCGCTATCAACTTTGAGCTCTCCGATCTTTCGGCAGGCGTGGAGAACAGTGGTGTGGTCTCGACCACCAAAGGAATCGCCTATTTCTGGCAAAGAGTGACTGGTAAGCTCTTTAGCCAACGCCATGGCCATTTGTCGTGGTCTTGCGATCATACGATTACGGCGTTTCGAGAGGATATCGGAAATCTTGATCTTGTAGTACTCAGCAACCGTCTTCTGAATTCGGTCAATACTGATAGCACGATCCTGAATGGCGAAGAGGTCGCGCAGTGCGCGCTTGACCTGGTCAATGCTGATCTTCACACCCATGAACCGCGCATTTGCCATGACTCTTGTCAGAGCGCCTTCCAATTCACGAACATTTGAGCGAATCCGCTCTGCAATAAAGAACGCCACATTTGGATCAAGATCATGGCCGAAAACTTCAGCTTTTTTCATCAATATCGCAACACGCGTTTCAAGCTCCGGGGGCTCAATTTCTACGGTCAACCCCCAAACAAAACGAGACTTTAGCCGCTCTTCGAGACCGTCGATCTCTTTTGGGTAACGGTCACAGGTCAACACCATCTGATGGCCGCGCTCCAGTAGTGCGTTGAAAACATGGAAGAATTCTTCCTGAGATCGCAATTTGTTGGCGAAAAACTGAATGTCATCGATCAACAACGCATCGACATTGTGGAAGTAATGCATAAAGTCTTGCATTGTCCCTTGCCGAAGCGCCTTGACCATATCCTGTACAAAATTCACCGATTGCAGGTAGACCACCCTGGCTTGCGGATTTCGCTCAGAGATCTGGTTGCCCACAGCCTGCATCAAATGGGTCTTACCTAAGCCGACCCCTCCATAGATCAGCAGAGGGTTGTACGACTGGCCGGCGTTGTCAGCGACTTGGGCGGCCGCAGCTTTCGCAATCTCGTTTGACCGACCTTCAACAAAACTGTTGAAGGTAAACTCACGATTCAGGTGGGACACCGGCGCAGCAATCACCGAACCTGAGCCGTCGGCTCGTAACGGAACGCCAAATTCTTCAGTCCCTCCGATGCTTAGCTTGAGATTCGTAGAGCCTGATTCCACTCCCTCCTCAGTGAGCATCTCACTGATCCGATCCATGTACTTGTCGGATACTTCGTCTCGGACGTAGCGGTTTGGGGCCAAGAGCTCCATTCCCGTTTCGGTCCTTCTTGCTTGCAGCGGTCGAATCCACTTGTCGAATTGACCCTCTGGCAGATCCGCCTCCAGGCGGTCCAGACACTGCTGCCACGTCAATAAACTCAATTACTTGCCCCCCGTCCCGATGCCTTTAAGGCACCTCTTCCTTTTTTTCATTTACTGCAAGATCCCGCCCATTGGGGCCAACGATAACTTGCCGCTGTCCATGTCAACATCATCAAGAGCGCCGACCGGTTCAGTTCCGATTCAGCGTCCCCGGAATTGCTGAGCATCGCCTGCATTGCGTTGTTGTTCTCTTGATCACTATGCCATCGACAAACACCTCCCCTGTGTTTGAGGATAGCGAACAGATCAACGCCATAAGGACTCACAAACTCTTTGCAACACAGCAAAAACATTACCCGCCTGGCCTGTCATGCGAAAACTACATGATTGAACTAGGTAGTCTTTCAAGGGATGTGAGGGAGCGATTCTAGTCACGTGATTCAAGGGTTGGCTACGACTAACAAACGATCCCACCATGTTTTTTTTTATCGTTCCGGATTTCAGTAACTTAGGAAAAAAACATCATCGTGTCCGCCGTTATGTGGACTTTGGCATTTGTGGGAAAAGTTTCGGCTTTGTTGTGGATAACTCTTGGAAGGGTGTTTTCGTACAAGATCGGAAGCCAATGTCCCACGGTTACCCACAGGAAGAGACCGACTTCCAACCCTTGACCGACATGCTCACAACTGACTTATCAACCGTAAACCGGACCACCAATCTTCAACAACCATCTTATATTTAAATCCATTTATTGAATTGACAGAGAATCATGTGCGTTCCTAGAATGCCCGCCCTTTTCCGTAGACGTCGGCTCTACGGCGCTGACAGGAAGATCGAGATATGAAACGTACATTCCAGCCAAGTAATCTGAAGCGCCAGCGAACTCACGGTTTTCGTGCCCGCATGGCCACCAAGGGCGGCCGCAAGGTACTTAATGCCCGCCGTGCAAAAGGACGCAAGCGCGTTTCTATTTGATCCCCATCCCGGCAGGATTTACCCGCGAACATCGATTGTTCCGACCGGGCGAATTTGATCGTGTTCTTCGCTTTCGCGACGTCCGAAAAGAAAAAGGTCCACTGCGTGTCCTGTTCAAATACACCGACCAGAAACACGCTCGCCTTGGCGTGATTGTACCGAAGCGCTGGGTTAAAAAAGCGCATGAACGAAATCGATGCAAACGTGTTATCAGAGAGCACTTCCGGCTTTGTTGTGACCGATTGCCATCAGCGGATTTCGTTGTGATGGTGGTAAGACCGGTGGAGGCCCAGCAGTTTCCTTCGATGGTTGCGGCGTTGCTGAGTGCGCTGTGTACACCATGAAATCCCTCCGAGCATTGGATCGTCTGGCAGCCCAGCCCATCATCTGGCTGGTGCAGATATATCAACTGGTACTCAGCCCATGGATTGGGCAACAATGTCGTTTCCATCCTACGTGTTCAGCCTATTCGCTTTGTGCGCTGCAGGAACATGGGGCTTGCAGGGGCGCTGCATACATGATCTGGCGAGTGCTGCGCTGCAATCCGTGGAGCGTTGGTGGACTTGATCCTGTGCCCGATGCCAGAGTCTTGGAAAAACCCACTGTTACGAACAATTAAAAGGTTCTGATTGATGTTGCCACCTGAAGTAATGCGGGTCCTGTTGCTGATAGGACTTGCTGCCACGGGTTACATGCTTATCCAGGCGTGGAATGAAGACTACATGCAGCAGCCGATTGCCGCATATGCCGAGTCCCCCCTTGTGGCCGGTGGCACGACAAACGTGTCAGATGAGCCATCGGCCTCCGTGGATATAGACACGGCAACGACATCGATTGCTTCGGATGTACCCGAAGCAAACATTCTTGAGACAACCAACGAAGTCGTTTCCGTCGTTGCGTCGAAGGGTGATACAGACGCCGAAACAACGCCTGGCCGTCTGATTACTGTGGTGACACCAACATTGAAGGTATGGATCGATCGGCAAGGCGGTGATGTCGTTCGAGTCCAACTTCCGAAGTTTCCGGTATCCAGCAAGACTCCGGACGTGCCTTATCTGTTGATGGAAAACAGCGGCGACCATACCTACGTTGCGCAAAGCGGACTCATGGGCAAAGACGGCCTCGATGGAAGTGGCGAGCGACCTCTTTATGACGCCGATACGGCCGCGCTCGAACTCACTGCAGGAGAGCAGAAGACCCTTTCACTCAAGATCGAAAAAGCCGGGCAGCGTGTTACCAAAACCTTCGCCTTCAACGCCGACAGCTACGTGGTCGGTGTAGATATGCAGCTTGAAAACATCGGGACCGAACCGCTAGAGGCGGCTTTGTTCGCTCAGATCAAGAGAGATAACAAGGCGCCAATTATCGAAGAGGGCTTTTCATTTGGCCCTCAGTCCTACCTAGGTGGCGCTTTGACCACGCCTGAAGAGCGGTATCTGAAGGTTGACTTTGACGATCTCGACGAAGCCGCCATGCGACGCACGGTTGAGGGTGGGTGGATCGCGCTCCTGCAGCACTATTTTGTCAGCGCCTGGGTCGCGCGCGCCGATGAGAACAACAATTTTTTCGCGCAGAGGCGTAGTGACGGACTCTACGTCTTCGGCTACACGGCTCCCAAGAAAAGTGTTTTGCCTGGAGGCACTGGTCATTGGCAAACAACCCTCTACACCGGGCCGAAGGACCAATATCAACTTGATCAGGTAGCCCCAAATCTTGGGCTCACTGTGGATTACGGCATTCTTTGGTGGCTAGCGGTGCCGTTGTTTGACGTTATGTCCTGGCTGCACGATTGGGTTGGGAATTGGGGTTTCGCCATCATTCTGCTGACAGTGATGGTCAAGATCGTTTTATACCCATTGTTTAACTTGTCCTACAAGTCGATGGCAAAACTGCGCAAGGTGGCGCCGGAGCTCAAGCAATTACAGGAACGATACGCCGACGATCGACAAAAACTCTCTCAAGAGATGATGAAGTTGTATCAGAAGGAGGGCGCCAACCCGCTGGGAGGGTGTCTGCCCATGTTATTGCCCATGCCAGTGTTCCTCGCTCTTTATTGGGTGCTGTGGGAAAGCGTTGAGCTCCGGCAGGCACCATTTTTCCTGTGGGTTCAGGATCTGTCGGCGATGGATCCCTACTTTGTGCTGCCTCTGCTGATGGGAGGAACGATGTACCTGCAGCAAACGATGGCACCGGCTATGGGTGATCCGATGCAGCAACGCATGATGAAAATGATGCCGGTGATTTTCACCGCCATGTTTCTGTTTTTCCCGGCAGGCCTGGTTCTTTATTGGCTGGTGAACAACGTTTTGTCTGTCGCTCAGCAGTGGTATGTCACTCGATCCATTCTTTGAGACGGCACGGGCGAATAGCGAAGAGACTATTGCCGCCATAGCCACACCGCCCGGGCGAGGAGGTATCGGCGTCGTTCGCCTGTCGGGAGCGCTCGCGATCAAGATTGCTCAAATCATGTGTCGGCGAACTTTGGCTCCACGACACGCAACGCTCTCGCGAGTCTTCAATCGGGCGGGCGAGCTACTGGACCAGGGCATCGTATTGGTCTTTCCTGCGGGCGCTTCGTTTACTGGAGAACCAGTCGCCGAAATTCAGGGCCATGGTGGCCCGATGGTGATGCGCAGCATCATGCAAGCAGCCCTTGAACTTGGTGCTCGAATGGCTCGTCCAGGCGAGTTCTCGGAACGGGCATTCTTGAACGGTCGGATGGATTTGGCTCAGGCCGAAGCCGTCGCAGACCTGATTGCCAGCGGATCTCAGGCGGCGGCGAGAGGTGCGCTGCGATCGCTAACCGGAGAGTTTTCAACTCTAGTCCTCTCCATTGGCAGGAATCTGTTGGAGATTCGGGTGAGAGTTGAAGCAGGAATCGATTTTCCCGAAGAGCCGCTAAGCGCTGAGGAAACGACAACAGAGGTCAGTGAGTTGGTCGCCCTGCGCGCTGAGTTGGCCGCGTTGCTCGGCAAGACCCGGCAGGGCGTTCGTCTCGGACAAGGAGCGACGATCGCCATCGTAGGGCCGCCCAACGTCGGGAAGTCCAGCCTGCTCAACGCACTCAGCGGCGAAGACAACGCCATCGTTACCGCCATACCAGGCACCACGCGCGACCTTTTGAAGGTCGATCTGGAGCTGCATGGACTACCCATTCGGGTTATCGATACCGCCGGATTGCGAAACACCCTTGATCCCGTTGAAGGCGAGGGAATACGCAGAGCTCTCGCGATGCTGCCAACGGCCGACCTGGTCATAGCCATTGAAGACCTTGAGGCCGCACCAGATAAAGACGAACTTGACCCCAAGTGGCTCGAAGGTTGTTCATCTATCCTCCGGGTAGGTAACAAACTGGATCTGGCGCCCGCACGGCAGGCCGAGGTAAACATCTCGGTTCGTACCGGGGAGGGGATGGAGCGTCTGAGACACTGCATTCTTGAACGCCTGGATTTCGAAGCCGATGGCTCTACCTTTACAGCCCGCGCTCGGCATGTGGAAGCGCTGGATCGAGCGGATGGTCATCTGAAACAGGCGATAACGCTCCTGGAGACCAGGTCAGGCACGGAGTTTGTTGCGGAAGAATTACGGTTGGCGCACGAAAGTCTGGGCGAGATTGTCGGGCGCGTGAGTGCAGATGGACTGTTGGGCGAGATCTTCTCAAACTTCTGCATCGGTAAATAGACTTCACGGACAGCCCCTTTCCAAGCATTTTTAGCAGCCTATACTGCGCGTCCCTAGGTCCACCGGAACGGCCATGTTTTACCCGGAGCGTTTTGACGTCATCGTTGTCGGTGGTGGTCACGCCGGAGCCGAAGCTGCCCATGCCGCTGCACGCATGGGCGCAAAAACGCTTCTGCTGACCCAGAGTGTGGAGACCATCGGTCAAATGTCCTGCAATCCCGCGCTGGGCGGGATTGGTAAAAGCCATCTGGTACGGGAAATCGACGCGCTCGACGGGATCATGGGTCGTTGTGGAGATCTTGCGGGCATCCACTTCAGAACACTCAACAGCAGCAAAGGACCAGCCGTTCGGGCGACTCGCGCGCAAGCAGATCGGTCGCTGTACCGACAGGCAGTTCGTCGCACCCTTGAAGCCGCCCCAAATCTGCGGATATTCCAGCAGTCGGTTGTGGATTTGTGCCTTGAGCAAGAGCGAGTCACCGGTGTTGTCACTCAGATGGGGCTCATCTTCAGCGCGCCAGCAGTGGTGCTTACCACTGGAACTTTTTTGGGCGGCAAGATCCACATCGGTGGCGCGACACACTCAGGAGGGCGCGCCGGAGACCCACCATCCATCGCACTTGCTGAACGATTGCGCGCATTGCCCTTTCGGGTCGGTCGGCTGAAAACGGGGACGCCTCCGCGTATCGACGGGCGTACCGTCGATTACTCCGTCATGGAACGGCAGCCAGGAGAATCGCCACGACCGGTGCTGTCTTTCATGTCAACGCCTGCGGTCCATCCGGCGCAACGGGATTGCTACATTACGCACACCAATGTGTCGACACACGATCTGATCCGGGAAGCACTACCAAGATCGCCGCTGTATTCGGGCCAGATCGAGGGGCGAGGGCCACGGTATTGTCCGAGCATTGAAGACAAGATCGTACGGTTTGCAGGAAAGGACAGCCATCAGGTCTTCGTGGAGCCCGAGGGGCTGGATACCGAGGAGCTGTATCCGAACGGAATTTCCACCAGCCTCCCCTTTGATGTCCAGTTAGCGCTCGTGCACAGCATTCGAGGCTTCGAACAGGCGCACATCACCAGACCAGGTTATGCGATCGAGTACGACTTTTTTGATCCGCGTGATCTGCAAAGGACGCTTGAAACCAATGCGCTCGGGGGGCTCTATTTTGCCGGGCAGATCAACGGCACGACAGGTTACGAGGAAGCAGCGGCGCAAGGGTTGCTCGCCGGCATCAACGCCGCGCTGAAGATACAGGGCAAGCCTGAATGGGTGCCTCGCAGGGACGAAGCCTATCTCGGCGTTCTCGTTGATGATCTTGTCAGTAACGGCACGAATGAACCGTACCGGATGTTCACCAGCCGAGCCGAATATCGCCTAAGGCTGCGCGAGGACAATGCGGATCTGCGCCTCACGCCAATTGGGCGAGAACTTGGGGTCGTGGGCGGGCAAAGATGGGAGAGTTACCGTGCCAAGCGAGAGCGTATCGATGTGCTTCACCATCGCTTGTCCAACACACCCGTCGCGGCATCCTCGACACTGGCCGCGCAATTGGCGACGCTGACGGGGGCGACATTTTCCCGGGACCAGCAGGCGGTCGCGTTGTTGCGCAGGCCCGAAGTGAAAGCCGAGCATCTGCTGGCAGTGCTTGATGACATTGACGCTCAGTCGCTTGAACAAGTAGAAATCGAGATCAAGTATCAGGGCTATATCGAAAGACAGGATGTCGAAATCAATCGGATCCGGGCCCATGAGGCTATTCGTTTGCCAGGTGATCTTGACTATGGATCGCTACACGGGTTGTCCAACGAGCTGAAAGAGAAGCTCTCGCAAGTCAGACCGTCGACGCTTGCCTACGCGTCGCGCATTCCCGGCATGACGCCGGCCGCGTTGTCTCTGCTGCTTGTGCACACTCGCAAGCGAGCCATGGCCAGTGGCGCATGATGTGATAGCCAACGGAGCCCGGATTCTTGGGCTCTCACTGACGCCGGCCACGGTGTCGACGCTGCATGCCTATGCAGATCTCATACGTTCGACCAACACCGCATTCAATCTGGTGTCACGCCAGGATATCGATCGGCTCGAAACACGCCATATTCTCGACTGTCTGGCGGTGGTTTCGTTCCTGAAGTCTGCGCAGTGGCCTGACGCTGCGGAGGAACGACGACGGATACTTGATGTCGGTTCGGGTGCGGGACTTCCGGGAGTGGTGATTGCCATTGCCTGCCCCGAACTTGAAGTCACGCTCGTGGACCGATCCGCACGTAAACACAGATTTTTACAGCGTGTGGTTGCTACGCTCAAACTGGCAAATGTCGTGACCAAGTGCCACGATGTCGTCGAGCAGGGTATCGAAGGCGAATTCGAGATTATTACGAGTCGTGCGGTGGCACCGGTAGCACAAATGTGGGAGTGGCTCGTAAGTCATCTGGTTGACCGTGGGATGTTTATTCATATGTCCTTCACTGCGGCTGGGCAATCATACGATCCTCCGGCATTGGCAGCGGGCGCCACCCGTACGGTGCCACTTGAGATCCCGGGCCTCGCCGAGCGCCATTGGTTGACGGTGGTGCGCAAGGAGTCCTCTCTTGGTTAGAGTGATAGCGGTTGCCAATCAGAAGGGCGGAGTAGGGAAGACCACCACCAGCGTCAATCTAGCTGCGTCTCTGGCATTGACCGGGTGCAAGACACTGCTCATCGACTTGGACCCACAAGGCAATGCCAGCATGGGCCTGGGTGTGGAAAAAGAATCACTTCGAGTAACGATGTACGACTGGCTCATGACGGACATCGGTTTTCATGCCGTCGTGCAGAAGTGTGCGGCAGGTGTTTTCCTGATTCCCGGGAACACCGATCTGACTGCAGCTGAAGTCGAGCTCCTCCAGGTCGAGCAACGCGAGCGGCGGCTGCTGAGCGTCCTTGCACCGGTTCGGGACGAGTTTGAATACGTGATCATCGATTGCCCGCCGTCGCTCAACATCCTGACGGTGAACGCCCTGGTTGCCGCAGAAGGCGTGCTGGTGCCGATGCAGTGTGAGTACTACGCACTCGAGGGTCTGTCTGCGTTGCTGGACACCATCGAAGGTGTGCAGGCGCGTGCTAACCCGGGCCTCGAACTCGAAGGCCTGCTGCGCACGATGTATGACCCACGCAACGCGCTGACCCGCGAAGTATCCCGACAGTTGTTTCAGCATTTCTCGGAGAAAGTGTTCCGCACCGTGATACCACGCAACGTTCGTCTGGCCGAAGCGCCTAGCCATGGTCTGCCTGCGATTCTTTATGATCGACAATCACGTGGCGCTATCGCCTATATGGCGCTTGCCGGTGAAATCAAGCGCAAATACTCCGAATCGAGATACGCACGACTGGCAGCAAATCGATCGTGAGCGGAAAACGACTGGGACGCGGACTCGATGCGCTGTTGACGCGAGCCGATCGATCGGAAGTTGTCGCTGCTGAGCCGCACACCACCATCAGTGGCGTTCAGCGGATGGTTCCTGTGCATGAGGTTTACCGAAGCCCTTATCAGCCTCGACGCTTTTTTGATGAAACAGCGCTAGCTGAGCTTGCGGCTTCATTGAAACACCAAGGTGTCCTGCAGCCCATAGTGGTTCGGGAGCGAGTACTCGGTGGGTTCGAGTTGATCGCAGGAGAGCGGCGATGGCGGGCGGCACAACTTGCCCAGATGGAGAGTATTCCTGCTTTGGTTCGGCAGGCATCTGACCGCGAAGCCTCGGCGATAGCGCTGATTGAAAACATCCAGCGAGAGGACCTGCGGCCGCTCGAAGAAGCGCAAGCCCTGGTTCGATTGCGAGAAGAGTTCGGTTTGACTCACGAACAGGTGGCAGATTCGGTCGGCAAATCCAGGACCGCGGTTACCAACCTGATGCGGCTACTTAATCTGGCAGCAGGCGCTCGAAGATTGCTTGAAGAAGGGGCTCTGGAAGCAGGGCATGCGCGTGCGCTGCTCAGTTTGCCGCCTGATCTTCAGGACTCAGCTGCCCGTGAGATCGTTGCCAGACAAATGTCCGTCCGGCAGGCTGAGGCACTGGCCAAGAAAATGCTTGGTCCGCGCTCGGCCAAGCCCACCCGTGATCCTAAGGACTCGGATACCCGAGCGCTTGAACGGGAGCTTACCGAGCGGATTGGCGCACCCGTTTCCATCGATCACGAAAAGAGTGGCAAGGGCCAACTGGTGATTCGTTATGGATCACTTGATGAGCTCCAAGGTGTTCTCGACCACCTGCGTTGACTGGATTCAGATTGTCTCTGACGCTCTGGCATCACCAAGCCTGACACGTGCAACGTAACAGAATGGTTCAAACTACTTTTTCGCATTGAATGATCGGAATAGCCTCCCTATAATTCGCGCCGCTTTCCGGGCTGACTGTCAGCGTCTTAGACGATGGTCTCACAGGAACCGCGCCGAATTGAGCTGGGCTGCAAAGAGTCCGTCGGATCGGGAGCGTGATGGAGAATTGAGACGACTGGCAGAAGTGCCTTTTCAGTCATAACGGTGCAGGGGTCGGCGATTGCCGTTTCTGCTCTCGTGATGATGTTGTGGGGATCGCCGTCGAGCGTCTTCTTTGTTCTGGGTGGTGTAACCATCCTCTTGCCGAACGCGTTTTTCGCGTGGGCTTCCACTCGTCGGAGGTCCGGCGGCTGGTTATTGGTTCAGGGGGTCGTGAAGTTCCTGCTGTCGGTCGTCTTGATGGCGATCGTGTTCAGGTATCTCAATCCAGACCCTCTGGTTTTTTTTGTCGGCGTGATCGTGGCCCTTTTGGCGCACGCGATCGGCGGCTTCTGGTTGCAGAGCCAGACCCGGTACCAGGTGACCCCTGGCAGGGCGAAATCTGGCGAGCAGTAACAGCAACGAAACAGGTGATGGCACAGGAAGACGATGGCAGGCGAAACCAAGGCAGAGTACATACAGCACCATCTGATGAACCTCACCTACGGCCAGCATCCGGATGGCGCATGGGGTTTCGCGCATACCGCAGCTGAGGCCAAAGCCATGGGCTTCTGGGCCATCAACGTGGACTCGATGTTCTGGGCGCTGGTCTCCGGACTCGCCTTCCTCTGGGTATTTGGTGCCGCTGCAAGATCAGCGACTGCCGGTGTGCCCGGAGGGTTGCAGAATTTTGTCGAAATGATCGTCGACTTCATCGATGACACGACTCGAAGCATCTTCAGTCACAAGAATGATCTGATAGCCCCCTTGGCTCTGACCATCTTTGTTTGGGTGTTCATGATGAACCTCATGGATCTGGTGCCAATCGACTGGATTCCGACTCTGGCAGGGGCGATAGGCATTTCCCACATGAAGGTGGTAGCGACCACGGATCCGAACATCACGATGTCGATGGCGCTATCCGTCTTCGTACTCATTATTTACTACAGCATCAAGTGCAAAGGCGTGCTCGGCTTCCTCAAAGAGCTGACCATGCATCCGTTCCCCAGCGTCTGGGCTATTCCCATTAATTTCATCCTTGAATTCGTCGGGTTGATCGCGAAACCCTTGTCGCTGGGTTTGCGGTTGTTCGGCAACATGTATGCCGGCGAGATGATCTTCATCCTGATCGCGCTCATGTTTTCCTTTCAGGCCTTCGGGCCGGCAGAAGCTGCGACCGTCGCTGGTGGAGCGCTGATGCAATTGGTCTGGGCCGGGTTTCACGTCATCGTGATCACGTTGCAGGCTTTCGTCTTCGCGGTGTTGACCATCGTGTATCTCGCTCAAGCCCACCAGGTGGAAGAGCACTAGTAATCGTCCTTAACAAAAGGGAGTCATCATGGAACTTGAAATTCTGAAGTTTGTCGCCGGCGGCCTGTTTCTGGGCCTGGGCGCAATCGGTGCTGCAGTGGGCGTAGGCGTCCTTGGCGGCAAGTATCTGGAAGGTGTTGCACGACAGCCTGAACTCATGCCGATGTTGCGTACCCAGCTTTTTATCGTTCTGGGCCTGGTCGACGCCGTACCGATGATTTCGGTGGGTATCGGTCTCTATGTCGTCTTCGCAGTCTGACATTCCCGGTTATCGACCAGCCGTTCAACAGCTAGAGAACGAGTCATGAATCTAACCGCCACACTGATCATCCAGAGCGTACTCTTCCTGGTCTTCGTGTCGCTCTGCGTGAAATACCTCTGGCCGCCGCTGATCGCAGCGATGCGGGCTCGTCAAGAAGCCATCGCCAACGGTCTTGCCGCTGCAGAAGAAGCAGACAAGCGTCTCGCTCAGGCGAGAAGTGGAGCGGAGGCTGAACTCACCAAGGCCAAGGAAGAAGCAGCCGCAATCGTTGAGCAAGCACGACAGCGCGCCGTTCAGCTGGTTGAGGCAGCCAAGAACGAAGCTCGTGAAGAGGGCGAGCGGTTGAAAGAGGCCGCGCGCGGCGAAATCCAGCAGGAGATCAATCGCGCACGAGAAGCGCTCCGTGGCCAGATTGCCACGCTTGCAGTGCGTGGTGCCGAGAAGGTGCTTGGCGAAACGGTTGATGCCGGGAAGCATTCTCAAATGCTGAACCAGCTCGCAGCCGAACTCTAAGCGCAGACACAGCATGGCAGAGCTCACCACCGTCAGTCGTCCATACGCCAACGCGATCTTCAACCTGGCCAAGAAAGAGCGTCAGCTCCCCGCATGGTCGAAAATGCTGGGAGTCCTGTCCGTGACAGCGGCAGATGATCGGGTTAAACGATTACTCGAGTCTCCCCAGATCACCAACCTCTTGAAGGCGCAGCGTCTGATCGAGGTCTGCTCGGATGAGCTGGATGATCGCGGTCGACGGTTCCTTCGGGTACTGGCCGAAAATGATCGCCTGGATCTGATTGCAGCCATTACCGAACAATTTGAACAACTGAAAGCACAGGAAGAGCGGATACTCGAAGTAGAAGTCATTTCTGCGTTTGCCGTTTCCGAGAGCGAAGAGCTCAATCTCAAACAAGCGCTTGAACGCAAATTCGAAAAGGAAGTGATACTCGCAAGCCGTGTTGATTCAGCCCTGATTGGCGGGGCGATCATTCGGGCCGGTGATACGGTCATCGATGGCTCCGTGCGCGGCAAGCTCGACAAGCTCGCGGAATCACTCCTGCGAACCTGAGTGGTCCGTACAACAAGTTCCAGTCATTAGCGAATAGAACAAAGATCAGGACAAAAGAATGCAGCAACTCAATCCCTCCGAAATCAGCGACATCATCCGCGGCCGAATCGAGCGTCTTGATCTCGCGGCAGAAGCGCAGAATGAAGGAACAATCGTCAGCGTATCCGACGGTATCGTCCGCATTCACGGGCTTGCTGATGCGCAGTACGGTGAAATGATCGAGTTCCCCGGCGGCATCTATGGCATGGCGCTCAACCTGGAGCGCGATAGCGTAGGTGTCGTAGTTCTGGGCGATTACAAAAGTTTGACCGAAGGCGTAACCGCGCGATGCACCGGTCGGATACTCGAAGTCCCGATTGGACGTGAGCTGCTCGGTCGGGTGGTCGATTCGCTGGGCAATCCGATCGATGGCAAGGGTCCGATCAATGCCACGCTGACTGCACCGATTGAAAAAGTTGCGCCCGGTGTTATTGCTCGTGAGAGCGTGAAGCAGCCCGTGCAGACCGGTCTCAAGTGTATCGATGCGATGGTTCCTGTAGGGCGAGGCCAACGAGAACTGATCATCGGCGACCGACAGATCGGCAAGACCGCGATTGCGATCGACACGATCATCAATCAGAAAAGCAGCGGCATCAAATGTGTTTATGTTGCCATCGGCCAGAAGATGTCGACCGTCGCCAACATCGTTCGCACGCTCGAACAGCACGGTGCGATGGAATACACCATCGTTGTGGCTGCATCCGCCTCGGATCCTGCGCCGATGCAGTTCATCGCGCCGTATTCCGGCTGCTCCATGGGTGAGTTCTTCCGCGATCGCGGTGAGGATTGCCTGATTATTTATGATGACCTGACCAAGCAGGCGTGGGCCTATCGTCAGATTTCCCTCTTGTTGCGCCGACCACCAGGCCGCGAAGCGTATCCGGGCGACGTTTTTTATCTGCACTCCCGGCTCCTTGAGCGGGCAGCGCGAGTGAACGCAGAGTATGTCGAGCGTTTTACCAACGGCGAAGTAAAGGGCAAGACAGGCTCGCTCACTGCACTGCCGATCATTGAGACCCAAGCCGGTGACGTGTCAGCGTTTGTTCCGACCAACGTGATCTCGATTACCGACGGCCAGATTTTCCTCGAAGCACGAAACTTCAATGCGGGACAGCGCCCCGCCATGAGCCCGGGAACTTCAGTATCTCGAGTCGGCGGCGATGCGCAGGTTTCCTTCATCAAGAAGATCGCCGGCGGGATCAAGCTTGCGCTGGCGCAGTATCGTGAGCTGGCGGCGTTCTCCCAGTTCGCCTCAGATCTTGATGAGGCTACCCGCAAACAGCTCGAACATGGTCAGCGTGTTACGGAGTTGATGAAGCAGAAACAGTACGCGCCGATGAGCGTCGCTGAGATGGGTGTTTCGTTGTTTGCTGCGAACGACGGTTTTCTTCAGGACGTGGCCGTCAACAAAGTCCTGGACTTCGAGCGGGCTTTACTTGACTACATGAACTCCCAGCAAGCCGCGTTCATGAAGAAGGTCAATGACACCGGCGCCTACAATGACGAAATCGTCAACACGATGCGTGCGGCGATCAAGCAGTTCAAGGCAACCCAGGCTTACTGACAAGAAAACGAGCGAGAGCGCAGAGGCCCTAGCATGGCAGTAGGTAAAGAAATACGGACCAAGATCAAGAGCGTTCAGAACACGCAGAAGATCACCAGCGCCATGCAGATGGTTGCGGCATCGAAGATGCGAAGAACACAGGATCGGATGAAGCACGGCAGCCCTTATGCAACGCGGATTCGCGCGATGATCGGGCACTTGGCCAATGCCAATCCGGAATACAAACACATCTACATGCAATCCCGGGACGTGAAGCGCATCGGCTATGTTGTGATCTCCAGCGACAAAGGACTGTGTGGTGGATTGAACGTCAACCTGTTCCGCGCACTGGTACGCGACATGGGTGAATGGCGTGGTAAGAACATTCAGAGCGATATGGGGCTGGTGGGTAACAAGGCCGCAGGTTTTTTCCGATCAATGGGCGGAAGTGTCAAAGCGGTGATGGCACCGGTGGGCGAGAGCCCGGCGATTGCTGATCTGATCGGCGGGATCAAGGTGATGCTCGAACTGTACGAGCGCGGAGAGATTGATAGGTTGTACGTCGCCAGCAATGAGTTCGTGAACACCATGACTCAGAAGCCGGTGATCAGGCAGTTGTTGCCTCTGGAGCCAGAGGCTAACGATGCGTACCACCATCGATGGGACTACCTTTACGAGCCCGACGCTCGGCAGTTGATTGAGGGGCTAGTCACACGATTTGTCGAGTCACAGGTGTACCAGGCGGTGGTCGAAAACGCGGCCTGCGAGCAGGCGGCCAAGATGATTGCGATGAAAAACGCCACGGAGAATGCAGGCAAGGTCATCGAAGAGCTGACGCTGATTTACAACAACGCGCGTCAGGCAGCGATTACCCAGGAAATTGCAGAAATTGTCGGTGGTGCAGCGGCCGTTTAAAGCCTGCGCCCCCCAAACCAAATAAGCCCAATAGCCGACTTAACGTAACAAGAGGTTGAGCATGAGCAGCGGTCGAATCGTACAAATCATCGGCGCAGTCGTGGACGTGGAGTTTGAACGGGTCAACGTGCCCAAGGTCTATGACGCTTTGATCGTCAGCGCCACGGGCCTCACCCTTGAAGTCCAGCAGCAACTTGGTGACGGAATTGTTCGTGCGATCGCCATGGGGCCGTCGGACGGCTTGTCACGCGGACTGGAAGTCAACAACACCGGCGCGCCAATCACGATCCCGGTCGGCGAAGAGACGCTCGGCCGAATTCTGGATGTGCTGGGACATCCGATCGACGAAAAAGGGCCGGTCAACGCAAGATCGCATGCCCCTATCCACCGCGCACCCCCATCCTACGAGGATCAGCGCGGCGGTAACGAACTGCTGGAAACTGGCGTCAAAGTGATTGACCTGATTTGCCCGTTTGCCAAGGGCGGCAAGGTTGGATTGTTCGGTGGTGCGGGTGTCGGCAAGACCGTAACGATGCTCGAGCTGATCCGAAACATCGCAACTGAGCACGCAGGATTATCAGTATTCGCTGGGGTAGGCGAGCGAACCCGTGAAGGCAACGACTTTTACCACGAAATGGCAGAAGCAGGCGTTCTAGACAAGATCTCCCTGGTGTTTGGTCAGATGAATGAGCCTCCGGGTAACCGGCTCCGTGTTGCGCTTACCGGGCTGACGCTGGCTGAAAAATTCCGCGACGACGGCAAAGACGTCTTGCTGTTCGTGGACAACATCTATCGTTACACGCTGGCAGGGACCGAGGTTTCTGCACTTCTGGGACGTATGCCGTCTGCGGTGGGATACCAACCCAACCTTGCAGAAGAGATGGGTGTGTTGCAGGAGCGGATTACCACCACCAAGACCGGCTCCATCACTTCAGTTCAAGCGGTCTACGTTCCCGCTGACGACTTGACGGACCCGTCACCGGCGACGACTTTCGCTCACCTCGATTCGACGGTGACTTTGTCCCGTGCAATCACTGACCTTGGCATCTACCCAGCGGTGGATCCTTTGGACTCATCTTCGCGTCAGCTGGACCCGTTGGTGGTCGGTCAGGAGCACTACGATGTAGCCCGTCGGGTGCAACAAGTGCTGCAGCGCTACCAGGAACTACGAGACATCATTGCGATTCTCGGCATGGACGAATTGACCGAAGATGACAAGCGCCTCGTTTACAGGGCTCGCAAGGTTCAGAAATTCTTCTCGCAACCCATGTTCGTGGCGGCGCAATTCACGGGCCAGGAGGGTAAGTTCGTATCTCGGGAGGATTCGGTGCGAAGCTTCAAGGCCATCCTCGATGGCGAGTACGACCATCTTCCAGAAGATGCGTTCTACATGGTCGGGGCGATTGAGGATGCGGTCGAAAAAGCCAAGCGACTTCAGTCCTGATCATGAGCAGCATTCACTGCGACATCGTCAGTGCTGAAAAGGCCATTTTCTCCGGCGAGGTCACTATGATCTCGCTGCGCGGAACTATCGGTGAGCTGGGTATCCATCCCGGTCACGCCCCACTGCTGACTGGAATCAACCCAGGCGCTGTTCAACTCACCCTGCCAAACGGCGAGAAAGAAATTTTTTATGCGTCTGGGGGATTTTTAGAGATTCAACCCGGCATAGTCACGATTCTGGCCGATACTGCGGAGCGTGCGGAGGATCTCGACGAAGCTTCTGCGGAGCAAGCTCGCCAGGCCGCCGAGCGGGCCATGAAGGAGAATGCTGCGGACTTTGATTTTTCCCTTGCCGCAGCTCAACTGGCTGAGGCTCATGCGCAATTGAGAACACTGGACGAGTTGCGCCGACGCCGACATTGACCCTCGGGCTGTTTCGAACGGACTCGGGCTGACCGGGCCAACCTGGCCCAACCTGAGATGAAAGGCTGCACGAGGCTGTGGCCCGGTAGAAAAGAGGTGACGGTCGTCACCTCCATTTCCCCCCGACTGCCTATAATCCCCGGTTGTTACGGCATGGATATCCGTTAATGAACCTCGAAGTCGTCATTCTCGCTGCGGGGCAAGGCACCCGCATGCGATCCAGTCTTCCGAAAGTCCTTCACCCGATTGCTGGCAAGCCCATGTTGGCTCACGTGACAGATGCGGCTCGCACGCTGTCGCCGAAGGCGATTCACGTGGTCGTTCGACCAGGATCGGAGGCCATCGAGAAGGCTTTGGGAGAAGGGCTAAATTGGGTTTTGCAGACCGAGCAGCTAGGTACTGCGCATGCCGTTGCACAGGCAATGTCCGCGATTGCAGAAGATTCGACGGTGCTGGTGTTGTTTGGTGATGTACCGTTGGTGAGTACCCCGACGATTGCCCGTTGTACCGAACACGCGTCGAGCGGTGCGCTGTCTCTGGTTACGGCCAACCTGTCAGATCCTGCGGAGCTTGGTCGAATTGTCCGGGAAGACGGTCGAATCACACGAATCGTCGAATACAAGGACGCGTCGCCCCAGATCCGAGCACTTCGGGAAATAAACTCAGGAATTCTGGCAGCCCCGCGATCATTGCTCGAGAAGTTCTTCGCGACCATGAGTAATGACAACGCTCAAGGTGAATTTTATCTTACCGATGTTGTGGCACATGCAATCGCTAACGGTCGAGCGGTTGAAGGCGTGTTTGCAACGTCAGAAATGGAAGTCACTGGCGTTAACAACCGGGTACAGCTTGCACAAGTCGAGCGTGCCTATCAGATGATTCAGGCCAATCGGTTGATGCTCTCCGGCGTCACGATCGCCGATCCAGCCCGGCTGGATATTCGCGGTGACGTGACCACCGGCACTGACGTGTTCATTGACATCAATGTAGTGCTCTCCGGAACAGTCGAACTGGGAGACCATGTTCACGTCGGACCGGGCGCAGTGATCAGCAACAGCAGGCTCGGTGCAGGAGTCAGGGTCGAGGCAAATACCGTCATCGATGGCGCAGTTATCGGTGCACGCTGTGTGCTGGGACCGTTTGCACGACTGCGGCCTGGGACCGAACTTGGCGAGGGCGTTCGTATCGGCAATTTCGTTGAAACCAAGAAGACGAGGATGGGATCAGGCTCAAAGGCAAATCATCTCGCCTATCTGGGAGATGCCGAGATCGGCAGCGAAAGTAATATCGGTGCTGGCACAATCACCTGTAATTACGATGGCTCACCAGTCAAGAAGCGCACGGAGATTGGCGACCGGGTATTCGTTGGCTCCAATTCAACATTGGTCGCACCCATTCAAATCGCTGACGACGCCTTTGTAGCTGCTGGTTCAGCAGTGACCAGCAGGATCGAAGCGGGAGACCTCGCTGTGGCCAGAGCGAAACAACGCAACATCAAAGGATGGACGCCGCCGTATCGGCGTCACGGGAAGTAGTTCAAGAGGATCGAACATGTGTGGAATCGTCGGGGCGGTTGCTGATCGAAATGTCGCCATGATCCTCTTGGAGGGTCTGCAGCGTCTTGAATATCGGGGCTACGACTCGGCAGGAATGGCCGTCATCCCGATCGGCAATACGTCGATCGATCTTCGTCGCAAAGTCGGCAAGGTCAAGGAACTCGCTGAAGATCTTCGGTGCAGCGCCGTTCTCGGGACGATTGGTATCGCCCACACGCGCTGGGCCACACACGGCAAGCCCAGCGAACGAAATGCTCACCCGCATCTTTCGAATGACCGTATTGCACTCGTACATAACGGGATCATCGAAAACTACGTTGAGCTCCGAGAACGTCTACAGACCGCTGGGTATACCTTCAAGTCTGAAACGGACACAGAAGTTATCGCACATCTCATTGATTCGCTGATGGATCAGCGGATGACGCTGATCGACGCGGTGCGTGCTGCAATTCGCGAGCTCGAAGGCGCGTATGGCATTGCGGTGATGTGCCTGAACGATCCTAATCGGTTGATCGCTGTTCGCGTCGGGAGCCCGTTGGTCGTCGGCGTGGGGATTGGTGAGAACTTCCTGGCTTCCGATGTCCTGGCCCTCAAAGCGGTGACCGACAGGTTCATCTACCTCGAAGAAGGCGACATGGTCGAGATCACGCGCGAGACGGTGCGGATCTGGGATCGCTCGGAACAACTAGTTCATCGCAAGACGGTCAGGATCGAGCTCAGCCATGATGATCTGAGTAAAGGCGTACATCGTCACTACATGGTCAAGGAGATCTACGAGCAGCCAGACGTTCTGCGACGAACGCTGGAGGGCCGAATCGGCAAGCGCCGAGTGCTCGGTGAAGTTCTCGGCGCGCACGCACAGGAACTTCTCAAATCCATCGATGCGGTCACCTTGGTCGCCTGCGGAACGAGCTTTTATTCAGCGAGTGTCGCCCGCTATTGGATAGAAGAGTTGGCTGGTATTCCCTGTCATGTTGAGATCGCCAGTGAGTTCAGGTATCGGAAAGTTGCGGTGATTCCCAACAGTCTGTTTGTGACGATTTCCCAATCCGGGGAAACGGCCGACACGCTGGCCGCGCTTCGGGTTGCCAAAGCGGTCGGATTCAAGGCAACGCTGACGATCTGTAACGTTGCTACGAGTTCGCTGGCGCGTGAATCCGATATCGCATTGATGCTCCACGCCGGCACTGAGGTAGGAGTCGCCTCCACCAAGGCGTTTACGGCGCAGCTTGCAGATCTGATGTTGCTGACGCTGCTGCTGGCGCGGGAACATGGGCTGTCCGCAGAGCGTGAAGCGGAGATTGTCACGCTCCTGCATCAACTGGGTGGCGTAGTCGAACAAACGCTGAAGCTTGACTCAAAAATTCTGCGCTGGGCGGAAGAGATCATGGACCGCAACCATGCGCTGTATCTGGGTCGGGGGCCAATGTATCCAGTGGCGCTAGAGGGCGCGCTGAAGCTTAAGGAAATCTCCTACATCCACGCCGAAGGCTATCCCGCAGGAGAGCTGAAACATGGGCCACTGGCACTCGTTGACGAAGACATGCCGGTGATTGCCGTTGCTCCAGAGGATGAGTTGCTCGAGAAGGTGCAGTCGAATCTTCAGGAAGTTCGCGCGCGCGGCGGCCAGTTGTACGTGTTCACCGATAGTGAAACCAGCTTCAAGGACGAACCTGGCATCAAGGTGATGAAGGTGCCGACCACCCACCGGTTGCTCGCCCCCATCGTCTTCGTGGTCCCACTGCAACTCCTTGCTTATCACGTGGCGGTATTGAAGGGGACTGATGTAGATCAGCCTCGCAACCTCGCGAAGTCGGTCACGGTCGAGTAGGGACACAAAAGCGCTGGAGTGAGTAAACCACGCGCCTTTCCTGCGCCCAGAAAGTCAGGCGCAGCGGGTACAATGCTGTGCCTACAGCACGATGCCCGCACGTTTGGATATTTCTCACCTCATCGATGGCCTCAATGACCGACAGCGGGAAGCGGTAGCGGCGCCGCCCGGCAATCTGCTGATCATTGCCGGCGCAGGTAGTGGCAAGACACGGGTCCTGGTGCATCGTATCGCCTGGTTGGTGGAGGCCGAAGACGTCTCACCGCAGGGGCTGCTCGCGGTGACCTTCACGAACAAGGCGGCAGCGGAAATGCGCTCCCGTATCGAGCGATTGCTGGGCATGTCAGTCCAGGGATTGTGGGTCGGTACGTTCCATGGCATCGCCCATCGCTTGTTGCGCCGTCATTGGCGGGAAGCAAAGTTGCCAGAGAATTTTGAGATCCTCGACGCGGATGACCAGCTGCGAGTCGTCAAGCGTGTGATGCGCGCACTCGATATCGATGAACAGAAGTGGCCAGCGCGTCAGGCGGTGTGGTTCATCAATGCGCAAAAGGAAGAGGGGCGCCGCGCCAAGGACGTACCGTTCGGCGACGATCTGTTTCAAATCACGCACAAGCGAGTCTACGAAAACTACGAAGAGCTCTGTCGACAGAGTGGATTGGTCGATTTCACCGAGCTCTTGTTACGCAGCCATGAACTCTGGCTCGAAAATCCCCTCTTGCTCGCTCACTATCAACAGCGCTTCAGACATCTGCTGGTTGATGAGTTCCAGGACACCAACACGATTCAGTATGCATGGTTACGAGTTCTGGCTGGAACGCAGGCACAAATCATGGCGGTTGGCGACGATGACCAGTCCATTTATGGCTGGCGAGGCGCCAAAGTTGAGAACATGCAGGACTTCATTACCCATTTCGCCAATGTTCGAACGATTCGCCTGGAGCAGAACTACCGATCCACTGGAAACATACTGCGAGCCGCCAATGCACTGATCTCACTCAACAGCGGCCGGCTCGGGAAAGAGCTGTGGACCACAGATGGAGACGGCGCGCCAATTCGCGTGTACTCGGCTTACAACGATGCGGATGAGGCGCGGTTCATTGTTTCGCGCGCGCAGCAATGGCTGGAAGATGGTGGGGCCCCTGAAGAAATAGCGCTGTTATACCGATCGAACGCTCAGTCGCGAGTGCTCGAAGAGTCGCTGATGCGAGCAGGCATTCCGTACCGAATCCATGGCGGACAGCGATTCTTCGAACGAATCGAGATCAAGAACGCGTTGGCGTATATGCGGCTGCTTACAGATCCTGATTCCGATCCGGCGTTTGAGAGGGTTATCAATACACCGACACGAGGGATCGGTGACAAGACTGTCGATACCTTGCGAAACGCTGCGCGAAGTCGTGGGCTGTCCCTGCATAAAGCGACTTTGCTCCTGCTCAGCGAAGGAGGGCTGCCAGCCCGCGCGGGAAGAGCGCTTGGAGGTTTCCTGCGCTTGCTCGCGGATCTGCGAGAGGCGACGCATGAGTACTCGTTGCATGAGATTGCGGAGCACGTGATCGACGCGAGCGGCCTGATGGCCTTTCATCTGAGCGAGCGTGGCGAGCGCGGTCTGGCTCGCAAGGAAAACCTGGAAGAGCTGGTTCGGGCGTGTCGATTGTTCACGTCCGAGCCGCGCCCATTTCTGGAAAACGCCAATGAAACAAAGCCAGGTGTGTTGATCGAATTTTTGGATCAGGTTGCGCTCGATGCGGGGGAAGCACAGAAGAATGGTGGCCCGGCGGTACAGCTTATGACATTGCACTCGGCCAAAGGACTAGAGTTTCCGTTGGTATTTCTCACCGGGGTCGAAGAAGGGTTGTTCCCGCACCGAATGTCAGCTGAAGATCCGGACCGATTGCAGGAAGAGCGACGGCTGGCATATGTCGGGATAACTCGCGCCATGCGCGAACTCTATATTACCTATGCTGAAACACGCCGACTCAATGGCATGGATAGTTACAACCGGCCATCTCGTTTCCTCAGGGAATTGCCTGCCGATGTCCTCGAAGAGGTGCGCATGGGCGGCACCTTGTATCAGCCGATGCATGCCGGAGCAGACAGGACGTACAACAACTCGTTGGCGGAGCATTCGGGTCTCCATATCGGACAGCGCGTATTGCATACGGTGTTCGGTGAGGGGGTCGTCCTGCAGTGCGAAGGCAATGGGGAACGAGCCCGCGTACAGGTGAATTTCGCCGCAGCAGGCTCGAAGTGGCTGATCCTTGGGTTGGCCAATCTGCGGCCGATTGACTGAGCCGGCAAGTACACTGGATTGCTCGACGAAATGACGAACGTACTTTTGATGGCGTTCTACAAGTCCATACCTGAGTAGCATGCGCTTTCTTGATAAGGCCTATCTGAATACAAGGTGATCATGGAACTCAAAGCAACCCGATATGAGGTGAGTGAGGGGATTGCAACCATCACGCTTGCGCGACCGGATCGCGGAAACGCCTGGACTGGCCGAATGCACACCGAGTATCGATGGTCGTTGGCGAAGGCCAATGCCGACGATCACGTGGGGGCGATTGTCGTAACCGGGATGGGTCGAGCGTTCTGTGTTGGCGGCGATGCACAGGCGTTGTCGGGCCACGCAGAGCGCGGAGGCTATGATCCCGGAACGTCGGAAGAATTGGCACAGCCGGGTTTTGGTATCGCTCCAGAGTTTGATGCAAGCTTTGCTTATCACTTCGGTCTGAACAAGCCGATTATCGGCGCATTGAATGGGGCCGCTGCAGGGGTCGGATTGGCGTTGGCTTGTTTTTGTGACATCCGGTTTGCGGTTCCTGGAGCGAAGCTCACGACAGCCCACGGCAAGCTCAACCTCCCGGCTGAATATGGTCTTTCGTGGTTATTGCCGCGGATGATCGGATTGCCCAGAGCCACGGAAATCCTCATCAGCAGCCGCGTCTTCACCACCGATGAGGCGTATGCGTTGGGTATGATTCATGCGCTGCATGATGCTGACGCACTTCTACCAGCGGTGCGTGATTACGTCCGACAGCTTGTCAGCACGGTTTCCCCAGGCTCACTGCGGCAGACGCGGTGGCAGATCTACCGCGATCTGCATCGGAGTATCGGGGCCGCTGTCAATGATTCAGAAGTGTTGCTCGAAGCCATGATGAAAGAGCCGGACTATCGCGAAGGTGTTGCTGCTTTTCGTGAAAAGCGGAGGCCACATTGGGCGCCGTAAGTTTGCATTACCTCGCGAGGATCACTGCCGCAATTTTGCCGGAAGACACGTGCGAACGTACCGCGCGCACTCGGCCCCATCCTTCGGAAAGAGAAGTACTGCCATCGCAGGGATTATGAGGTTAAACATGGGTCATCACCAACGGCCAGATCCAGGTGTCTGTCACCACGCCACAGAACAGCGCAAATCCAGACCAGACATTGTTGGCAAAGGCTTTGAAGCAGCCCGACGGACTTCGGTCCCGGCCCAACCTATGCTGATGCCGGAATGTTCCAGCCATGGCACCGAGTCCAGCATAGTAGGGCAGGCCAGCCTCGGTCTGTAGACCGAACAGCATCAATATGAACCATGCGGCGATCTGCAGTACTGCGATGAGAGAACGATCCTGGACGCCGAAGAGAATGGCCGTCGACTTGATGCCGGCCTTCAAGTCGTCTTCGCGGTCGACCATTGCGTACCAGGTGTCATAAGCAACGATCCACAAGAGACTGCCGGTGAACAACAACCAGGTAGACGCGCTGGTACTGCCCGTGACCTCGATGTAGGCCATGATCAAACCCCAGCTGAATGCGGCCCCCAGCACCACTTGGGGAAGATACGTCCATCGTTTCATGAGCGGGTATAAGCCTGCGATAACCAATCCACCCACGCTGAACGCGAGTGTGAGGGGTGACAGCATCACGGCGAGGAGCAATGCCCCGCACAGCAGCAGTACCAACCAGAGGACCGCCTCGGAGACGGTCAGGTCACCGCCGGGCAGCGGGCGGTTACGCGTACGTTCGACCAGACCGTCGTGATGACGGTCCAGAATATCGTTGATCACACATCCGGCACTTCGCATCAGAATGGTTCCGAGCGAAAAAATCGCCAATAGACGGCCGCCGGGCCAGCCGCCTGCGGCTGCAAACAACGCCGCAAGCGTCGGCCATAACAACAAGAGCGTACCAACGGGCCGATCGAGCCTTGCCAGGCGCCCATACGCTCCAAGATTTAGCGATGATAGAGAGAGCAGCACGCTGAGGGGTTCCTGACGAAGAGCGCCGGGCAATTTACCACTGCCTGCCGAAGTTCTGCAGCTTCGCTCGGAGGTTGATGGAAACTCACCGGTCTGGACCGGGTGTGGGAGTCGTCCCGGTTGAGATTTCTTTGCATTTTCCATAGGTCGCCAGTAAGTTAGCGCGCCTTCAGAAGCTATGGAGTGACGTTTTCACATGCGCAAATGGCAGTGCATCGTTTGCGGCTGGATCTATGACGAAGCCGAAGGATGTGAAGAAGAAGACATCCCCCCAGGAACACCATGGGAAAACGTCCCGGAGGACTTTGTGTGCCCGGAATGTGGCGTCAGCAAGGAAGACTTCGAGATGATCGAAGTCGGTTGATGGTCAGCTGTACGCAGAGAAGCGCATGACTCTCTCCGCAAACCTGTAGCTCGGCTATCAGGCGACGGCGCGAGCCAGTCCCTCCAGCGAATCACGCGAATCCTCCAGCTGACTGGAGACTGCAGTCAGATCGTCTTCGTCGATACCGATGGACCCCAGCTCCAGGGAATCTATTGCGCCAGGTCCATAGTGCCCATAGCCCAGCATCGCCCGTGAAGCCTGCAACAGGGCCACGTCCTCAGCATGCTCTCCAGTGTAATCCCGATCATTTTGATGGCGAACGGCACTCACGGTAGGTGAGGGTAACTCCCACAATTCAAATATTTCTGCGGCGAGCAATTCACGCGAGAGGGTGAGGACGTGGTCATCCAGTTGATTGACGGGAACATCCGGATTGGCCTCCTGGAGTCGGCACAGCACTTCGTACTGCGGGGGAAAAACGTGGCCGAGAATCAGCGTGCCGAAGTTGGCCAACAAACCGGTCAGATAGTTTAATCCGGCTTGATCCCGTCCGTTTGACCGTCGTCGGCCGAGAGCCTCCATCGCCGCTGCGGTAAACACCGCTTCAGTCCAGAACGGCGGCACGCCGTTCACTTGGTGCGCAGGTAGCCGAAGTGTTCCGGCCAATGCGAGGCCAAGGGCAATGTTCATGACCAGGTCAAAACCTAGGACCCGCATGATTGCGTCATTCAGGGAGCGTGGAGCAGGATCAGCTGCATAAAACGCGGAGCAAGCCCACGCCATCACCTTGGCGGCGATAGATGGGTCTGTTTCGACCACCTTGACTAGATCGGCGAGGGAATAGTTCGGATTCGCCTTGAGCGCGATGATTTTTTGAGCCGCGAGCGGTAGTGGCGGAATCTCCAGCGTCTGGTCCAGCCGCTGTCGTAGTCGCCGACTCGTAAAGGTAGAAATAGCGCTGCTGATCTGCGCGGCAGGTGTGGTGTGGCCCTCCGTTAGTCGAACTGGTGAACCCACGGCGACGACCCGAGCGCTACGAAGTGAGCTGGTTGGAATGACCAGGTCGGGCCTGGAAACGTCGAAAACTTGTATCTGTTTGCAGTCCAAGACAGCCGCGTCGACGAGTAATTCATCGGTTGCCACGAGATCGCTCCACGTGACGCCTTCAGGGGAGGATGCTGGGACAACACGCCAAGCCCGACCTTCCGAACGGCTAAAGGCATTGACGTCAAAGATCCAGTCACGTCGGTGCAGAATCGTACAGCTGGTACTTGAATGCGCATCGGCGAGCGCGGTGATTCGGACTGAGGTTTCGCGGGTCTCAATGCTCATGGAGAGGCTCCTGGGACAGCTCAGCATTGAGTCTAGGTGTTGTTTGCGACCTCGCCCGGCAGAGGCGTCACAGATCAGGCGTCACAGATCAGATCTGGAGCGAAATCCCGCTGCCCGGAGACCACGCTTCGAGTAAGTGTCGTGCGGTCTGTGGCGTCGACTCCAACAAGACCATGCTTCGCTGCGTGGCCGCGGCCAACAGGTCCGCGTCACGGTCCAGCATGGCCAGGCGAAACGCTGCAGCGCCGGTTTGGCGTGTCCCCAATACCTCTCCTGGTCCTCGCAATTCCAGATCCTTTTCGGCCAGGAAAAAGCCATCCTGGGAGTCGCGCATGGCTCGAAGCCTTGCTCTGGCCGACTCGCTCAGCCGTCCAGAGTGAAGAAGAACGCAGTGAGAAGGTTTATCACCGCGACCGACCCTGCCGCGGAGTTGGTGCAACTGCGCAAGCCCTAGGCGATCAGGATCTTCGATGACAATCGCCGTCGCATTCGGGATGTCGACACCTACCTCGATAACTGTTGTGGCCACCAGCATCGAAAGTTCACCTCGCTTGAAGCGAGCGAATACGTCTGCCTTTTCATCTGCTTTCAGCCGGCCGTGGAGAACAGCGAGCGCAACGCCTGGGAGCTCTGCGCAGAGCGACTCAGCTGCGTCCTCTACTGCGCGAGCTGGAATTTCGTCGTTGGCCTCGATCAGCGTACATACCCAGAACACCTGCTCTCCTCGATTCAGCACAGCACGCAGCCAGGCCAGCAGTTCGACCCTGTGACGCTGGCTCATGACGCGGGTAGTGATAGGCTGGCGCCCCTTCGGTAGTTCGTCAACCTTGGATACATCCATGTCAGCGTAGAGGGCCATGGTGAGAGTTCTGGGGATAGGCGTCGCGGTCATGATGAGTTGGTGTGGCGTGGCCCCCTTGTCGCGCAATGCCATACGCTGGTGGACGCCGAATCGATGCTGTTCATCGACAATGACGAGTGCCAGCCCGCTGAAGGAGACTTGGGATTGGAACAGGGCGTGAGTTCCCACTGCCACTCCCACTTTGCCGCTGGCGAGTTCTTTGAGACGTTCCTTTCGAATCGGGCCTTTGACGCTAGAAGTGAGCAGAGTCACACGGATTCCAAGCGGCTCAAGCCAACGGCTGAAGTTAACAAAATGCTGTTCTGCCAGTAATTCAGTTGGCGCCATGATGGCCGTCTGACAGTTGTTCTCTGCGGCGCGTATGGCCGCAAACGCAGCAATGACCGTCTTACCAGACCCGACATCGCCCTGCACGAGGCGCAGCATCGGAATGGGGCGCTCCAGATCGGTGAGGACTTCACCAATAACACGTCGTTGTGCTGCTGTCAGTTCGAAACCCAGAGAAGCCATGAGTTGGCGACCGAGCGCCGGGCCTCTCGGTAGCGGTGGTGCCATCGCCGCAAGTCGTTGCCTTGTCTGTTCACGCATCACCAGCTGGTACGCGGTGAGTTCGTCTAACGCAAGTTCGCGGCGGGTTGCTTCGATTTGGCTCATGTCCACGGAGTGCGGATGATGCAAACGCTTCAACGCAGACCATGGGTAGCCGTCAGTATCAGGCCACAACATCGAGCAAGCGGCGGTGGAGAGTTTTCGTAGCATTGCCTGTGACAATCCCTTGGTTGATGGATAGACAGGCGTCAACTCAGGCCGTGGTGCAGGCAGAGAGGTGTCGGACAGCGTGTAGTCCGGATGGAACATCTGCAGTCCCTGGTGGCTGAACTGCACCGCGCCGAAGGCGCGCACAAAACGACCAGGACTGAACTCTTTCTGCTGACGATCGTAGAGACGGAAAAATCGGAGAGAGAGTAAGGATGTTCCATCTGTGATGGAAACGAGCAACGTGGGAATACGCCCACGAACCTGCTCAGCGTCTACGATCGTGCCTTCAACCAGCGATTCTACGTCCGGGCTCAATTCGCCGAATGGCACTAGCCTGGAGCGATCTTCATACCGATGTGGCAGGTGCAGCAGCAAGTCCCGATGGTTGTAAATAGACAAGCGCGACAACGCTTTCAGCGTCGCTGGGCCAACTCCCTTCAGCTCGGAAATCGGTCGTTCGGCGGGGGATGTTGTCAACGGCGAACCAGAATGGCGTCAATTTCGATATCGGCGCCTCGCGGCAGCGCACAAACCTGAACTACGGCTCGTGCCGGATATGGTGTGTTGAAATGTCTGGCCATCTCTTCGTTGAGCTCGCTGAACCGGCCAAGATCTTGCAGAAATACGGTGATCTTTACCGTATCACGGAGGGATAGGCCGGCTGCGCCGGCGATGGCGTCCAGGTTTTGGAATACTTGGCGGACCCGATCCTGAAATGAGCCTTCAATCAGCATGCCGGTCGCGGGGTCGAGAGGGATCTGACCAGAGATATAAACAGTTTCACCGGCCCTTATCGCTTGTGAATAAGTACCGATGGCCGCCGGTGCAGCCTGGGTCGAGATGGCCTCGATTTGCATGTTGCGCGCCCCTTAATGGTTCTGGTTGCGAAAGCGAATCAGACATCACACGACCGCACATCAGGCACTGGAACGAGAGATGCTGAGAGTTGCACCAATCGCTCTGACCCTGCGCATGACACGGGCCAGGTGGGTTCGATTGCGAACGCCAATGGTCACCACCACGCTGGTGACGTTATCGCTGCGCTCTTCCACGTTGATGTTTTCGATGTTTGCGTCGGTATCGGTCAGCGTTGCGGCCAGCTCTGCAATGACGCCCTTGCCTCGTTTGACGTCGATTCTGAGCGCCGTCAGGAATTCGCTGTTAGTTGACCCCGCCCACCGCGCCGGGATGATCTCACTGGCCTTGCGACGGCGTGTTTCATTGATGTTGGCGCAAGTTTCGATGTGGACGACAAAACCTTTGCCCGGGGTCATGTGGCCAATGATGGCGTCACCTGGAACGGGCCCGCAGCATCGCGCGTATTTAATAACAAGGCCCTCACCCCCGCGAATGCTGACAGGTCCTTCTTGTTCGACAAAAACGGCATCGCTGAGGGGATCGTCAGCCGCAATCAATCGCTGGGCGACAACATAGGCCATCTGGTCGCCGGTGCCTATGGCTGAAAGCAGCTCGTTTAGTCGTCGTACCCCAAACTCAAGAAGTACGCGTCGCAGCCTGCGGAAATCAAAATCTCGTATGGTGCGATTTGCACCAGCGAGCGAGCGATTGAGCAGTCGCTCGCCGAGAGCGATGGACTCCGACTGCTGTTGCGTCTTCAACGCATGGCGGATTGCGGACCTTGCCTTTCCCGTGACGACAAAAGTTAACCACTCAGCGTTGGGTCGTGCGTCGGGAGAGGTTCGAATCTCGACATACTGACCACTTTGCAACTGCTGCGATAAAGGCGCGGGATTGCCTTCGATCAAACAAGATACACAGGTGTTGCCGACATCGGTGTGGACAGAATAGGCAAAGTCGATGGAACAGGCGCCGCGAGGCAGCTCCATAATGTCGCCCTTGGGCGTGAAAACGTAGACCTCGTCCGGGAACAGATCGGTTTTCAGACTTTCGATGAACTCGAGTGGATTGCCAGCCCTTTGCTGTAGCTCAAGCAAATCGCGAACCCACTCACGAGCCCTTTTTTGATTGACATCGAATGGATCCGAACCCGTTGACTTGTAAAGCCAGTGGCCGGCGATGCCGTGATGAGCAACCGACTCCATGTGCTTGGTGCGGATCTGCACTTCGATGGGAATACCGTGCATGCTGAACAAGGTCGTATGCAGGGACTGGTAGCCGTTCGATTTGGGAATGGCGATGTAGTCCTTGAATCGTCCGGCCATTGGCTTGTAGAGATTGTGCATGACGCCAAGCGACCGATAACACTCATCGACTTGTGAAACGACCACACGAAAACCAAACACATCCGTGATGTCGCGGAAAGATTTGAGTTGTGATCGCATTTTTCGATAGATCGAGTACAGGTGTTTTTCGCGGGCGTGTACCGTTGCCTGTATGCCTTCCTGCATCAATGAGCGGGCGATCGAGGTTCGAATCTCCTCTATGAGCTCCTTGCGTCGTCCCTTGGCAGAGGAGACCGCGCGACCGATACGATCGGCCCGCATGGGATAGAGCGCTTCGAACCCCAGCTCTTCGAATTCGATCTTGATGTGATTGATGCCCAGTCGGTTGGCGATTGGGGCATAAAAGTCGAGTGTCTCGCGAGCTATCCGTTGACGCTGTTCCGAGCTCATCACCCCAATCGTGCGCATGTTGTGCAGTCGATCCGCCATCTTGACCATGATGACGCGCATGTCACGCGCCATGGCAAGCGCCATCTTCTGGAAGTTCTCCGCCTGAGCTTCGGCGCGGGATTTGAAGATCTTCGAGAACTTTGAGACACCGTCAACAAGTTCGGCGACAGGCTGACCGAACCTGGCGCCAAGTGTCTCTTTGTTGATTTCGGTGTTTTCAATCACATCGTGCAGGAGTGCGGCCATCAATGACTGATGGTCCATCCGCATGCTGGCGAGGATCTCGCAAACGGCGAGAGGGTGGGTGATATACGCGTGCCCTGTGCGTCGCATGTGACCCTGGTGGGCCTGCGCTGCGTACTCGTAGGCAGTTTCGACTTCGTGAATCTGCTCTTTATCGAGGTATGTCGACAGGTATTTTTCTTTCAGTTCGAGGAAGTTGATCGGTGCTGCAATCGCGTCCAGGCAGGCACGCTCTGCCAACCTCTGGACAAAGAAAGAACCGGTAGATTTTTTGGGCTTGATCGGACCGGCAGGGCTGCCCGTCTGATCAGAGGTCGCCGAACCTCTCATCTGGAGAACCGAAAGACACGATCACCGGCTCATCCTCGACGCGGATATCCATGTCGTCAAGTTTTTCTTGGGAGATCAGTCCAGCAGCAATCTCACGCAGTGCGATTACAGTTGGTTTGTCGTTTTCTTCCGGCACCAGGGCATGGGCTCCGAAAGATCGCAATTGGCGGGCTCGGCGGGTGGCAAGCATCACCAATTCGAAGCGGTTATCTACATGGTCGAGGCAGTCTTCAACGGTGATACGAGCCATAAGTGCTTGGTCAGTCAGTGAAAAGGCGTCGCAGTGTACTCAAGGGCTGGAAGGAGTGTCCAGCCCTAGCCCTTCCAACGCCGCCAGTTGACCGGCCAGCACTGACTGCTGTGGCGCGCGGCGCAACCGCTCGCTGCGAACGATGGAGACCATATCCACGGTGGCGCGCGCGAAGTCGTCGTTGACGACAAGAAAGTCGAATTCAGACCAATGCGACATTTCCTCGACGGCTTTTGACAGGCGGCCCCGGATGACCGTGTCGTCGTCCTGGCCGCGCGCGCGCAGCCTCTGCTCAAGGGTCGCGAGGTCCGGCGGGAGGATAAATATACTCAGCGCGTCGGGCAGGAGCTGGCGAATTTGAGCGGCACCCTGCCAATCGATTTCCAGTATGAGGTCCTGACCGGAATCGAGGGCAGCATGAACACTCTTGATGGAAGTGCCGTAGTAGTTGTCGAAAACACTGGCGTACTCCAGAAATGCACCTTCGGTGATCATGGATTCAAAAGTGGCGCGATCGATGAAGTGGTAGTTCACCCCGTCTACCTCCTTCGTGCGAGGTGACCTGGTGGTGTGAGATACGCAGACTGTGATTCCCGGCAACTGTGCCAGCAGGGCGGCGACCAGCGACGTTTTTCCCGCCCCCGATGGGGCAGAGACAACAAACAGGAGCCCTGGTCGAGCCGCTGTCATTCGATGTTCTGCACCTGCTCGCGAATCTGCTCGATGATCACCTTGAGGTCCACGACACGCAGAGACACTTCCGATTGGGCAGATTTCGATCCGAGGGTGTTGGTTTCCCGGTTCATTTCCTGGGTCAGAAAGTCAAGGCGGCGGCCTTGAGGACCATTACTTTTCAGCGCGCTTCGGAACTCCTCGACGTGAATTGTCAGACGATCGAGTTCTTCGGCAACATCAGCCTTCTGGGCCAGCAGGGCGATTTCCTGTTCCATGCGTTGGTTGTCAACTTCGATGGCAAGCTCCGCGATTCGGTTGCGCAGCCGATCCAGATGGTCACGACTCGCTGTTGGGGACAACCCTCGCAAAGCACCAATGTGTCGATCGATAGCATCAAGGCGCTCGGCGATTACAGTACGCAGAGCGGTACCTTCACGCGTTCTATTCTGCAGCAACTCGACCAACGCCTGCTCGAAGAGCTCAGTGGCACGAACCAACATAGCCTCGTCTTCAGCGCTGGCGTCTTGCAGCACTCCCGGCCATCGCATGAGATCTAGAGGGCTCACCACGCCGATATCTGGCGCGTCCCGACGAATTTGTTCGAGCGACGCTAGAAGCTGTAGCAGGAGCGGCCGATTGATCTCGAAAGCCCCTTCCCGAACGGCGCGATCGTAGCGGAGAGTCGCATCGAGTTTGCCGCGCCTGAGGTGCGCACGCGCGGTGTCCCGGAGCCGTTGTTCCAGGTTACGGAAAGCCTCGGGCAGGCGGAACTGGGTTTCGAGATAACGATGGTTGACGGAGCGAAGCTCCCAAACAAGATGAAAGCGGGCGTAGTCTCCTTGGGTTCGAGCGAATGCGGTCATACTTTGCATGGTGGGATTCTAACCTTGGCGGATGGGTTAAGCCGAGTGGTTATAATCCCCAATCACAACATCAAGAAGAGCAAACATGCAGTCAAAGCGGCCAAGCGGCCGATTACCTTCTGAAATGCGTCAGGTATCACTAGTACGCGGGTTCACTAAACATGCAGGCGGTTCAGTGCTGGCGTCATTTGGCGACACGCGGGTGCTCTGCACTGCCTGTATAGAAAACGGAGTGCCGCCTTTCCTGCGTGGCTCCGGCAAGGGCTGGCTTACAGCGGAGTACGGGATGCTGCCAGGCTCGACGCACACTCGATCCGATCGAGAGGCCGCACGAGGCAAGCAGGGAGGGCGTACTCTGGAGATTCAGCGCCTGATCGGGCGAAGTTTGCGTACGGCCGTTGATCTCGACAAGCTCGGTGAGCGTACCGTCAAGATCGATTGTGATGTACTGCAGGCCGATGGGGGAACCCGGACTGCGGCCATAACAGGTGCTGCGGTTGCTGTGTTTGACGCTTTGTCAAAGGCGTCGCTTCAGCACGCGTTCATGCAATTCGTGGCATCTGTCTCAGTGGGGATCTTCGCCGGTGAGCCGGTGCTCGATCTCGACTATTCGGAGGACAGTCGTGCAGGTTCGGACATGAACATTGTGATGCTCGAGTCAGGTGGTCTGGTAGAGGTGCAGGGAACCGCCGAAGGAGCTACGTTCACGCGGGCGGAGTTGAATCGATTGCTGGATTTGGCTGAACATGGCATCCAGGGACTGATCGCCAACCAGCGCGCCGCCGTCACAGGGAGACTTGGGTGAGTCAATTGCCGGTCTGGAAGCATGATTTCATCGACCTGATGGTGCGTGAAGGCGTGCTTCGCTTTGGCAAGTTCACTCTCAAGAGTGGACGACAAAGTCCTTTTTTCTTCAATCTTGGCGCGATATCGTCAGGGCTTGCGCTGCGTCAGCTCGGAGAGAGTTACGCCCGCGCGTTCGAGTCAGAGGCTCTGCAGTGCGATGTTCTGTTTGGACCGGCCTACAAGGGAATACCCATTGCCACGGCGATGGCCATTGCACTGACCAATGCCGACTATCAGCGGGATATCCCGGTTGCGTTTAATCGGAAGGAGCGAAAAGAGCATGGCGAAGGCGGACAACTGATCGGCGCGCCACTCCGGGGCAATGTACTGATCGTCGACGACGTCGTGACGGATGGAACAGCAAAGCTGGAATCCAAGGCCCTGATTGAGGCGGCTGGCGCGCGAGTGTCCGGAGTGCTCATCGCTCTGGATCGGCAGGAGCGCGTGGAGGGTCGGCGGGAATCGGCCTCGCAGGCGTTGGCACTGGATCACGGCCTGCGTGTGACCAGCATCGTGAATATCAGGGATGTGATCGACTACTTGGGCACAACTACCCGCACAATTGAAAACCAGGAAGAACTGCGAAGCTCTATCATCGCCTATCGTCTAATGCACTGTGTGACGTGAGAACGGACATGAGCGTGAGAGGCATAACCAAGAATAGATCGCACAGCGCACGCTATCGAGCGGGCCTTGGACGGTGGATGAGTGCTTCGCTAGTCACAGTGGTTCTGTTCACGGCATGGAGTGCGCAAGCAGCAGGCCGACTTTATCGGTTTGTGAACTCCCAGGGCAAAGTGGAGATCGCCAATTCAATTCCCAACGACCGCGTGCCGCTTGGATACGATGTTCTAGACGCTTCCGGACGAATGATTTTGCGCATCGCGCCTCAGCTGACGCCTGCGCAGATCAAACAGAAACGACAAAAAGAAGCGGAACAGCGAGCTTGTCGGGAAGGCCATTTACGTGTGACGGCCATGTACCAAACGGAAGCTGATATTGATCGGTTCAAAGGACAGGCGGTCGAAGCGCTGCAGACTGCGATAGCCAACGACCAGGCCAATCTGCTCGTAGTGCGCGGACAACACGCCGAACTCCTGGCTCAGGCAGCTCGCGCCGAACGAAGCGGAAGTACATTGTCAGCGATTCTGGTTCAGAACATTGATCGAGCGAAAGGACAGATCAAGTTGCTCGAGAAGAGCATCCGTGATCGACAGATGGAACATGATCAGATCGATCACAAATTCCACAAGGAACGTGAAATCCTCAGGCGAGGTCCTTGCTGAAAACTGCCGCTCCTAGTAATCGCCATTGTTCATGCCATCCCACGGTGGGCAGAGACTTGAATTCACTTCGCACAAACTGATTGATCCGCCCTTCAACAGCTGCAAGCAGCAGATTGGCACCAATATTCGCGGGTGTCGGCGGAGGTGACTTGCGGGATTCCTGATCGGCACGTACAACCTGACGCAAGTGAGTTTCCAGACGTTCGAAAACTTGTCGCATCCGCATTCGAAGTCGTTCTGTTTCACCCTGCAGCGCGTCGCCTACGAGAAGGCGTGCAAAGCCTGGGTTCCGCTCAGCGAACGTCAGGATGAGCGACAGAATGGCCGCGCACTGATCGACCGGAGCAAGTTCCGCAGTACCATCGGGGGCGGCGCTGTCCGCATTGCGCTGGATTCGGTTGATGCGACTGAACAGGCTCTCTTCGATGAACTCGATGAGTCCCTCAAACATCTTTGCCTTGCTGGGGAAATGCCGATAGAGCGCAGCTTCGGAAACGCCAACATGCTTTGCCAGATTCGCTGTCGTGATACGCGCACCTGGATTGTCCTGCAACATCGAAGCAAGCGATTCAAGAATCTGTTGCTTTCGAGTTGAGCGTTCTCTGGGCATGACTCTGGCTCAGCTGATCTTGGTACCGACACCGCTGTCGGTAAAGAGTTCAAGGAGCAAGGCGTGTGAGACGGTGCCATCGACGATCTGCACGCTGCCAACACCGCCCGACAAGGCGTCCAACGCACACTCGACCTTTGGCAACATCCCGGAACCGATCGTGCCATCAGCGATCAAGCGCTCGACCTGCGAACGAGACAGCTCGCTGATGGTCTGCTTGTTGGCATCCAGCACACCTGGCGTATTGGTGAGCAGAATCAGCTTTTCCGCCCCCAGATATTCGGCAACCTTTCCGGCCACTGTGTCGGCATTGATGTTGTAGGACTCGCCATCAGCACCGACGCCGATCGGCGCGATGACCGGAATGAAACCAGAGCGCATCAAGGTGGTCAGAACGTCAGTCTGGATGTTGACGATTTCGCCAACATGCCCGATATCGATGATCTCTGGCGCTTCCATATCCGCAGTTCGGCGTTCGAGCATGAACTTCCTGGCCTGGATCAGGTTGCCATCCTTGCCGGTGACCCCAACCGCCCGCCCACCTTGATGATTGAGGAGCGAGACGATCTCCTGGTTGACGAGGCCACCCAGCACCATCTGCACAACATCCATGGTCTGTTCATCGGTTACGCGGAGTCCATCCACAAACCTTGATTCGATTCCCAGACGCTTCAACATGTCTCCGATCTGGGGGCCGCCGCCGTGCACGATGACAGGATTCAACCCGACCAGCTTCAGCAGTACGACGTCCTGCGCAAACTCGATCGAAAGCTTGTCCTCGATCATTGCGTTGCCGCCGTATTTGACGACCAACGTCGAGCCCTGGAAGCGACGAATGTACGGAAGTGCTTCAACCAGGACGCGTGCGGTGTTGTGAATGGTGTTGGTATCCATGGATTATCCGATCTTCAATGCGGGGTCGATGGCGGTCAGTTGTTTCTGGAAAATCATCTGAATGCGCTGCAGGGCAGACTGGCCGTCGGCTTCGAATCGTAGCGACAAAACCGGACTGGTGTTTGATGGACGGATCAAGCCCCAGCCATCGGCATAGTCAACGCGCAACCCGTCTATCGTCGTAATCGTACCGTCGCCAAAATTCGCTTCGGAGCGCAATCGATCCATGATCTGGAACTTGGCGCGGTCAGTGGTGTTGATCTTGATCTCGGGGGTTGAGAAGGTTACCGGGAACTGAGCGAACAATTCGTCGACAGTGCGGCTCTCTGCGCTAACGATTTCCAGGAGGCGCGCGGCAGAATAGAGTGCGTCATCAAATCCATACCAGCGTTCGCCGAAACAGATGTGGCCGGAGAATTCGCCGGCAAGGAGTGCGCCCGTTTCCTTGATTTTCGCTTTCATGTGCGAGTGACCGGTCTTCCACATGATTGGTCGACCACCGTACTCGCTGATCAAGGTGTTCAAATGCCGCGAGCACTTGACGTCATAGATGATATCCGCGCCTGGATTGCGTCCGACGATGTCCTGACTAAACAGCATCATCAGCTTGTCGGGCCAGATGATCTCGCCACGATTCGTGACCACACCCAGGCG